>WQSA01000092.1 GCA_009788135.1 Candidatus Fibrimonadales bacterium | reverse complement strand
TTTACAAAAGTTCAGGAATCATCGGCAGAAGCTGTGAATGCCAACTCGCTTCGCCTTCAGGAAATTTTAACGGAATTCATTAAAAAATGAACTTTTACAACGAATCTCTTGCAAAAAGCCTGCTGGAAAAAATCGCATTTTTCAAGAATGCAGGATTGAGCGAAGAAGCGAATCTATTGCAAACAAGGCTAGACTCCCTTGCAGAGAATCCGACTGAAAACAAGACTGCCGTTGTTCAGAAAGTCCAGAGGGAAAATCCGATAATAGGAATTACGCGCAACAACTTGCGAACCAAACTCGCCGCAGAAAACCGCAGCATTCCGGAATTGGAAAAGCAATACATTTTGGAAAGCGCAAGCAAAGCGAAAACCTTGAAAGAACTGGAAACCTTGCAGGTTTCATATATAGAGAGATTGCTGAAAATCAATCGTGCAAGCCGCTTGGCGCCGCCCCCGCAGAACGCAAGCTCGGAGATAGGCACCGGCCCTTACAACAACGAAAAAGCGCTAGGCGAAGCGTTGCGTTTAATTTACGCTCAAGACCCGCTTTGGATAGAGGATTTCAAAGAGCTGTATTTCACCATTATACCTTCAAGCTCAATCACAGCGGCTTCCAAATCCTCGTTGTAAATTACATGCTGGTATTTGCCTTTGTTTAGGGCAAAGTCTATTTCTTTTTTTGCATTTTCCATTCTCAATCTCAGCGTTTCTTCAGTTTCCGTTTTGCGCAAACAAAGCCTCTTTTCCAATTCTTCCAAATTCGGCGGCAGAATCAAAATGCCTATCGCCTGCGGATAAACCTTGTCAAAATTGATTTTTCCAAACACGTCCAAATCAAAAATTACATCCTTGCCTTCTGCGAGTTTTTGCTCTACAAAAGATTTTGGAGTTCCATAATAGTTGCTGTGAACTTTGTTCCATTCAACAAGCTCATTTTTCTCAATCATCTTTTCAAACTCTTCTTCCGTTTTGAAAAAATAATGCGTACCATCAATTTCGCCTGAGCGAGGCTTTCTTGTTGTTGCAGAAACGGAATACACTACGTTCGGAAAGCTCGGCATAACCCTATTCATAAGGGTTGTTTTTCCTGCTCCGCTTGCTGCGCTGAATACGATAAGGGTTCCTGGCATAAAGGCTCCACATGAATAGTTGCTTGCATGTTAAAATCTTCTTCGATTTTCCTTTCAATAATAGTTGCTATGCGATGTCCTTCTTCAATGCTTTTTTGCGCGTCCAGACGAATGTGCATTGTGAGTTCGCAGTGTCGCTCATAATTGTGCATATGAAGGTGGTGCAATCTGAGATCGCCCAAATTAAGGCTGTTAATGATACTTTTTATTTTTTCTTTGAATTCTTCGCTTGGTTGCTTGCCCAAAAGCTTGTCCACGGTTTCTTTGGCAATTTCGTAAGCGGCGTAAAACAGCACCAGCGAGAGTATAAATCCGAGCACGCTGTCCATCCACCAGAATTTTGAGGCAAAGAAAATGCCTATCAGCACCGGAATAGAAGAGAGAGCATCCGAGCGGTGATGCCAGCCATCGGCTTTTATGGCTGCGCTATCATATTTTTTTGCGATATAAAAAGCGTAGCGTGCAAGCAGTTCTTTTATAACAATCGATACCGCTACCACTACTATTGCCAACGTTCCGAATTTAGCTTCTTGCCTGTTGCCAAAGCGTTCTATTGAATCCATTGCGAATTCATAAGCTATAACGGCAAGCACAAATGCGACAAACAACGCCGCTATTTGTTCCCATCGTCCATGCCCAAATGGGTGTTCTTTGTCCGGTTTTTTGCTTGAAAGTTTAATTGCGGCCATTATCACGACCGAGGTGAGCGAATCGGACAATGTATGCCAGGCGTCCGCAATAAGCGCTATTGAACCAGTTATCATGCCCGTATATAATTTCAAGGCAAATAAGGCGGTATTGACGATTATTGAGGCTGTGCTTTCAAGATAGCCAGCTTTATCGCGATTGGAGGTCATTTCAAAGGGAAAATAGAAAAGTTCAAGCCGTAACCCGGTTGCATAGAAGGCAATTTAAGGCAACATTTCCTTTTTTGAGGGAAAAAAATCAAAAATCTTTCCCTTTTTTAGGGAAAGATTTCTATATTTATCGTTATGAAGGAAATTCTGAAAGAGATAATTGTTGGCAATCAAAATGCAATGCCTGCCGAAGTTCGGATTCGTTCGTGGGAAATTCCTGTAGGTACGGATAAAATTATAACGATTCCTGGAGTTCGCCGCTCTGGGAAATCATCGCATTTTTTCATAGCGCAGAATAAACTGCTTGAAAGCGGAGTTCAAAAGGAGAAAATTCTGTTTTTGAGTCTGGACGATGAGCGGCTGGATTTTTCCGGGAATAACATAGGATTGATCTTGGATGCTTACATGGAGTTGTATCCTAAAATTCCAGCAAAGGAAATTTACTTTTTTTTAGACGAAATTCAGATTGCCGCAGGCTGGGAAAAATTCGTTCGCCGTATTTATGACACCGCTTCAAAAAATATCTATTTGACAGGCTCAAACTCCAAAATGCTCTCATCGGAGATTGCCACTGCATTGCGAGGCAGAACCTTGCAGTTTGAGATTTTTCCGCTATCTTTTTCCGAGTTTTGCGATTTTAAAAATATTGAGAAAGATATTTATGCTGCTTCTAAAAGAGCGGTTTTGATAAATGCCTTTAACGAATACCTTTTCAAAGGCGGTTTTCCAGAAATTGCGCTTGGCAAAGAGGTTTTCCACGAGCCGATTTTGCAGGAATATTATTACGTTATGATTTTCAAAGACTTGGTTGAGAGATACAAGGTAAAAAATGTAAATGTTCTGCGTTATTTGGTAAAGAGACTGCTTGCGAATTTAACAAAACCAACTTCTGCTAATAAGATATTCAATGAAATAAAATCCGCAGGGATAGCTATTTCCAAAAACACCGTTTATGAGCTTCTAGGTCAACTGGAAAACATTTATATGTTTTTGTCTTTGCCAAAATTCAATGCCTCTTCCATAAAGGAGTTTTCTGGCACTCCAAAATATTACGTAATAGACAATGGTTTTAACTATGCCTTGCAGAGCGTGGTGTCTGAAAATAGAGGTTCATTTTTAGAGAACTTGGTTTATTTGCATTTGCGCAGAAAGCATCCGTTTGGAAAGGGATTATTTTATTTTAAGGAAAAATATGAGTGCGATTTTATGTGCCTGGAGAAACAGTCTGTTAGCGAGCTTATTCAAGCGTGCTGGAGTTTGGAGAGCCCTGAGACCAGAAAAAGAGAGATAAACGGCTTGCTGGAAGCGGCCAAAGCCACAGGTTGCAAAAACCTGAAGATAATAACGAATGATTTCGAGGGATACATAAAAGAAGAAGGCCTCGAAATTTCGGTATTGCCCGCCTGGAAGTTTTTTTTGCTATAAAATAGGATTAATTCATTGAACGCCTATATCCTGTTTCTTCAATTTCCTTGATAACTCTCTTCATTTTTAGCTTCAATGGTTCAGGGACGCATTTAAGCATGGATTCTCTTCGGCAAAAACTGCCGTAAAAATAATCGCCATTCTTTATCGCCTCAAGGCAAATCTCTTCCGTTTTCAATTTTTCCGGAACATATTCTAGAGCATAACCACTATTTTGCACTGCCGCTAAGCACACTTCTGCCGTCCTAAAACTTTCCGGCACCTGTTCAAGCACATAGCCATCCTTTTTTACTGCTTCAATGAACTGTAGTTCTGCATTTTTCATTTCTTTTGACATAGTTTAAATATATATTTTTTTTTGAAAAAGCGGTTCAAAAAAATACATTTTTGATATTTTTTTGCTATATTTCATCCATGAACCAGAAAATTGTTATCCTAACTGGAGCCGGAATAAGCGCGGAAAGCGGAATTCCCACATTCAGAGACTCAGGCGGGCTCTGGGAAAACGAACCTGTGAACATTGTAGCAACGCCGGAAGGATTTGAAGCGGAGCCCAAACGGGTAATAACATTCTACGACAACTTGCGCAAATCCGTACAAAAATGCGAGCCCAACGCAGCGCATCGCGCTATTGCAAAACTTGAAGAAAAATTCGGCGATGATTTTTTGCTCATAACTCAGAATGTGGATGACCTTCATCAAAGAGCGGGCAGCAAAAGAGTAATCCCGATGCACGGCGAGCTTTTGAAAGTGCGCTGCTTTAACGATCACGTAATTCCATGCAAAGAAAATCAACCCGAAAAATGTCCGCAATGCGGAGCGAAAATGCGGCCGCACATAGTCTGGTTCGGAGAAGTGCCGCTGGAAATGGAACGCATTCAAGAAGCTCTGATGCAATGCAATTTATTCGCATACATAGGCACAAGCGGAGTAGTATATCCCGCAGCAGGATTCAGGCAAATTGCAAAACGTGCCGGCGCGCGCGTTGTGTGCCTGAACTTGGAGAGAGTTGCGAATGGCGATGAATTTATTCAGGGCAAGGCTGGCGATATTGTGCCAAAATGGGTGGATAGCCTGAATGGATAAAATTTCAGTTTTCTGCGAGCTTCTGATAGAAGCAAACAAATCCACAAATCTAGTCTCGAAAAACGATGAGCAAAAGCTGATGACAAGGCACGTCGCAGATTCGCTAAAATTCGCAGAATTTTTAACTCTCAACTCTCAACTCTCAACTCTCAACTCAAAATGGGCAGACATAGGCTCCGGTGCCGGCTTCCCGGCGATTCCGCTGTGCATCCATTTGCCGCAGGTAAAATTTTACGCTATAGAACCACGAAAAAAGAGATGCGAATTTTTGAACCACGTTAAACAAAAGTTGGATTTGCGGAATTTTGAGATAATTCAGCGCAAATCGGAAACTTGCGGATTGAAAAGCATGGATTTCGTTTCCTGCCGTGCGGTAGGGTCTCTGGAAGAAGATTTTGACCGTGCAAAAAAGATTTTAAAGCCCAATGGTCAGTTTTTAACCGTGAAATCCAAGCGCATAGTCGATGAACTGAGGAAAAAAAACGATAAATTGCTAAAAAAAGCCAAAATCTGGGAATACCGCTTGCCTCAAGAAGAGCTGGAATACGCAATGATACGTATTTCTATATTATCTTTATGAGAAAAATTCTTACTTTAGCTGCGGCTTTTGCCCTATGTGCCACTACACAAGCCTTTGCCATAATCGGCGCTGGCGCACACTACATCATGAACACCGGTTCGCTGAAAAGCAGCCAAGGCGTTGCGAAAGCGCTTGATCAATTGGGAAACATAGAAGTCAGGCAGGAAAGCGCTGATGCTTTGCAAGGTCTCGGCTTCAAGCTCTGGATAGATTTTCTTCCTCTTATAGATATAGAAGGAACTTTTAACATTGCCGCTTCCAGATACCAAAGCTTTCTGATAATACCCATACAAGGCATAGATGAAATACCATTGGAATACGCTCCGGATGCTCCATACAATATGTTGTTCGACAAAGCCTCGCCTATATTTGGGGTTGTTAATGGCGATTTGTCCATAACCTATCCATTTGATTTGCCTATTATCCGTCCTTACATAGGCGCAGGCATCAGCTACTTTGCAAGCATTCCAATAGTTAACGCAAGTTTTACAAAAAAATTGCTTGACAGCTCGCCAGAACTTGTTGAGGCATTGATCGCTTCTCAGGCAAATGCTGACGAAGCCGGTGAAGCCGCATCTAAAATAGGAAATGTTTTGGCAAAAACCCTTAAAGACGAAAGCTATACAACCGGCATTGGTGGCCATATAATCGCTGGAGTTCGCATTAAGCCGCCAATTTTACCCGTTGCAATTTACACAAACGGCAAATATTATTTTGGCGGAAATACAAACAGCCAGTTCACGCAGGGCTTTGTGCTAGAGGTCGGCGGAGGCTTTGCCCTGTAGCCACTGAGCTTCTTTTGCCTCGCTTAAAAACGAGGCATAGCGAGACACAACAAAAAAATAATCCGAAAGCCTGTTGACATAAGCCATAACAGAGTCGCTTACGGATACGCCGTTATCCTTCGCTTCGCACAAAATGCGCTCCGCTCTGCGGCAAACTGTGCGGCAAATATGAGCCTCTGCATTTATAGCGTCTGTACCTGGCAAAGTAAAGCTTTTAAGAGCTTCAAGCGGTTTATTCATAGCGTCTATCGAAGTTTCCAATTCTTTGACATCAGACTCCGTTATGCACGGCATATTTGTCCAAACCATGCTTTCGTCTGTTATCAGCGTGGCTAGCACGGTTCCGGCGTTAAATAAACTATTTTGAATTTTTCCGAGTTCAACTGCAAGCTTTTGAAACTCTTCTTTTTTATTCTCAAAACACAAAAATTTTAGCTTGCCAATAAAAGCATTCATCTCGTCCAATGTCCCATAACACTCCAAGCGCCAATGAGATTTTGGAACCCGCCAACCGCCTATAAGGTCAGTATAGCCTTTGTCGCCGGTGCGCGTATAAATCTTTGAAATTCTCATTTTTGTAAATTAGAAAAATATGTTCCAAATAGCGTTAATTTCTTCCCCTGAAAACTTTGCCGGCGAGCATGAAATGGTTGAACAGATGTTCAATAAGGATTTGCAAATATTTTATTCCAGAAAACCGCAAATGCCTGAGTCTCTGCTGGAGAGATGGCTTTTGGGATTTGATTTTAAGCGTCAAGACAATATATTGCCTTGGCCTGGTTCTGCGCACAGTTTTGAAGATTTGGAAAAAATAAGCGCAGAAATATGTTTTCTATCCCCTATATTCGATTCCATTTCCAAGCACGGATACAAAGCGAAATACAGCAAAGAGGAATTGAAGGAGGGCATAGCGATTTGGAAAAAAACGCACAGCCAGAAATTGTTTGCTCTTGGCGGAGTGGAAGCTGGCAATATTGCGCAGCTTGCAAAGCTTGGATTTGACGGAGCGGCAATTTTGGGCGCAGTATGGCATAGTCCGGATCCAGTTGGAGCGTGGGAAGAAATTTCTATATTATAATACTATGTCTCGAGGTCTCTTTATTGCAGGTACAGGCACTGGCGTCGGGAAGTCTTATGCAAGTGCGTTTTTGCTTTCGCTGATAAATGGTACAAAAGGGAGGATTTTGTACTATAAACCTATTCAGTGCGGGAAACCTGCCGATGCAGCCTTTGTTAAGAAAATAACAAAACATAAGGACGTAGCTTGCACCTATAGCTTGAAAACTCCAAGCTCGCCCCATTTTGCCTTTGAAAAGGAAAAAACTAAGTTTGACAAAAAGAAAATTGCAAGCTTTCTGAAAACGGCAAAAAAACAGTATGATTTTATATTTATGGAAGGAGCTGGGGGTGTAAGAGTGCCCATAGCTCGAAATTTTGACATGACAGACTTGGCAAAACTCTCTGGTTTTCCCGTTTTGCTAGTTGCAGAGCCAGGCCTCGGCACCATAAACCACACCTTGCTCTCGATAGACTATCTGCAATCAAAAGGCGTGGAAGTTTGCGGGTTCCTGTTTTCCTGGAAAGAGGGTACGGATTTCAATGGGGAACTGGTTATTGACAATGCCAAAACGATAGAAAGGATTTCAAAAGTCAAGTTTTGCGGGGCTATACCCAAGTTAAGCTAGAGGAAATATTCGCTTTATCCCCTAAAAACACCGCTTAATCATTTCAAATTTAAAAAATACCCGTTATGCAACCTCTATTTATATATCTTTCCAATAGTATGANCAGATTTTTATTGGTTTTGGCGTTTGTTGGNGCAGGTTTAACNACTGCTACCGCAGCTCCTCTTAGCCTGCAACAGGCTTTAAACGAAGGATTAAAGGGAAATTTAGACATCCAAAGGTCAGAACTTGGCTCCGAAGGCATAGATGCGCAGATAGATGCGGCTTTTCGCAGTTATATGCCTCAATTGGCGGCCAGCGGCTCAGTGACCAGGCTTTGGGCAAATGAAGTGAATCCTATGGCAGAGATCGGTGCTGCTCTGGGACCTCTTATGGGCAGACCTTATGAGGCTCCTAAACCTATAAACTGGAATGTGGCAGGTGAACTAAAATTAACCCAGCACGTTTATGTTCCCCAAGTTCTGACGGGCATTGCTATGGCAAAAAAAGGCAAGGAAATAGATGCTATTGGCAAAGTTGAACTCAAGGAAGGTATAGTCTATGGAATATCCATGCAATACTGGACTATTGTATATATGGAGGAAAATCTGGATGTTTTGCAAAAGTCAATGGAGAATTTGGGTAAAACCAGAGAATCTATAGCAGCGATGGTTGGGCAAGGCATAGCTAAAAAAAGCGATTTGAACACGATGGATATCAATCTGGCTTCTTTGAGTACGCAGATAGACAATCTGAAAGTTCAAATTCAAACGCAAAAAGATGCGCTTTTGCAGATTATGGGTCGCACTCCTGGCGAAGCAATTGATTTGACCAATCGTCTGAATGTTGAAGCAAGAATAATCAATGATATAAGCGGAGATCCTCTGCAAAGTTCCGTAACTTTAAGAAGAATGGAGCAACAGGTAAAGCTTCAAGAAATGAGCATAGATCTTACAAGGCAAAAAATATATCCTAATGTCGTGGCTTTTGCGAGTTACGGCACACAAGCTAGCAGAGAAAAATTTGATTTTATCAACAAACCTCAAGACAAATTCGCAGATAACGGTACATTAGGAATAGCTGTTTCTGTTCCAATTTTTGACGGTCTTTCCAATAGTGCGGAACGCACTCATGCTCGCATTCAAAAAAGACAACTTGAACTTGATATGGAAAAACAGCGCCTTGCTTTGCAAGCTAATTATGAAAACGCAAAAGCTACTCTGGCCAATGCCAGAACCCTGGT
>WQSA01000091.1 GCA_009788135.1 Candidatus Fibrimonadales bacterium | reverse complement strand
CCCCCCCCCCCCCGCCGCAAAAATCGTGCCAATTTATTAGTTTTAACAAAAAAAATATTACGCAGGAACTATGTTCCGCAAAAAACTTATTTCATTTCAAATGGAGACAAAAAATGAACAGAACAAAATCAGTTCTCGCAGCGGCAAGTTTATTATTTGCCATATCGCTCACCCTTTCCTGCTCTGGCGATGGCGGGGGATCTCCTAGCGAAACTATCGGCACTACTACAAAGAAAGCGCAAATAAGTGGAGTTTCCCAAAAGGGACCATTCATTGAAGGCTCTACAGCCACGCTATACGAACTGAATGAAAAATTTGCCCAAACAGGCAGAAATTTCAGGGATATAATAGCAGACAACAAAGGAAGTTTCGAGATAAGAAACATAGAGCTTATCTCGCAATTCGCCATGCTTGAGGCTAGCGGCTATTACAGAAATGAGAACACGGGCAAAGTATCTGCCTCTCCGATAACTCTTTTCGCAATAGCAGATTTAAGGGAAAAAGACCAAGTGAATGTGAATATTCTAACGCATCTTGAATATTACCGAGTTCTTAATTTGGCGGAGAACGAAGGCAAGAGCGTCAAGGAAGCCAAGAAGCAGGCTCAACATGAGATATTTGCGGTATTTGGCATAAACGGCGACTCATTCAAAGACAGCGAGGATATGAGCATATTTGGCACAACCGAGAGCGATGCCGCTTTGCTGGCAATTTCCGTGCTATTGCAAAGCAATCTGGGCGAAGGCGAGTTTTCCCAGCGGTTGACGAATTTTAGCCAGGCTATTAGGAATGGCGGCTCTTGGAATGATGAAGAGGCGAAGACTGCCATTGCGGATTGGGCTTCGGGTGCGAATTTGTCAAGCATAAGAAGCAATATAACCGGCTGGGGTTTGGCTTCCGACGTTCCCGCTTTTGAAAAGTACGTTAGAGATTATTGGGCGGTTAATTACGGTCTTGGGGAATGCAATGCGGAATCTAAAGATGTTATGAAACAGAATGCCAATGCAAGCAGTTCTAAAAGAGCCAATCATTATATCTGCAACGGCAGCTATTGGGAATCAACATTGCCTACGCTTGTCTGTTCCAATTTTTCAGGCAAAGGCTATGATGGCATTGCAATTGATGAGCCAGTTTTGAGTTGCTCTGTCGGAGAGCTTTCAAACGCTTCTTATGCAAATGCGCCTGTTTGGGCTAATCCTGCAAAGGGAATGTACAATGTTCGCGCAACAGCTACTTGCGGAAGCGCAACGGGTTTAACGGTTAATTGTGGCAGCTTAAATGTAATTGACCAGCCAACGCTTTCTTGCAGCATGTTTAATTCTTCTGTGTTTGAGGGTGCAGGAATAGCTCAGCCATTTTTAACTTGCAGTGACGGTTCTATGCCTTTTGATGGTGTTTTGAAAGGTACTTTGCCGGACTGGAACAATCTTAAGCCAGGAGCTTATGCTGTGAGCGCGGAAGCAAATTGCGGAGTGGAGATTTTGAGTGCTAATTGTGGCTCTTTGGAGGTTAAGCCAGTTGAGCTAACTTGTAGTACAATGCCTACTTCTGCATTTGAGGGAGACAGAATAACTCCGCCTGCTTTGACTTGTAATAATTGGGATAATGCAACGAACCTAGTTTGGACAAATACTCCTACTTGGAACAATCCAGTGGCTGGAATATATAGCGATATAAGCGTAAGTGCAACTTGCGGCAATGCGACTAGAACAGCTAATTGCAATGGTCCTTTAACGGTTAAAGTTCCCTGCTCGGCTAACAACAATACAGAAACGCAGTATTGCTCAGAGAGAGTTATGAAGGAATATGGCTATGTTACCTACGGTGGGCAAACCTATAAAACTGTTGTTATAGGAACGCAAACCTGGATGGCTGAGAATTTGAATTACAATGTTGAGAGCAGTGTATGTTATGACAATGACCCAGCCCCAGCATGTAGACGCTCATACTATTGTTATGACAATGACCCAGCCAATTGCGAAATATATGGACGCTTATACGATTGGACCACAGCTATGAACGGAGCGTCAGGTTCTTATGCTAACCCAAGCGGAGTTCGAGGTATTTGCCCCGAAGGTTGGCATTTACCAAGTCGCGCGGAATGGAATGTTTTGATTGATTATGTTGACAGCCGCGACGAATGGGGCAATAGAAGTTGGAATTCTGAAACAAAATTGAAAGCAACGAATGGTTGGAATAATTACTGGAGCGATGTCTCCAATAAATACGAATCATGGAATGGCACAGATGATTTTGGTTTTTCTGCTCTTCCTAGCGGCAATAGTCCTACGACAGGTATTGGTATGATGGCTCTTTATCTGAATACTGCACCTTTGGCTGATGGTGCTTGCAATTCTGTATTTGCGATTAATAATGTTTTGGGGTATTCTTGCGATGGCGGCGGGTCAATACGTTGCGTGAAGAACTAGATGAAACCTACCGCTAGCATGAGCAAGCGGTGAATAAAAGAATTTGCACCGAGTGGTGCTAACCTTGTCAAAACCGTGTTCCCAAGTTTTGGCAAGAGGTAAATAAAACAAGGGAAAACAACCAGCCCAATAATATTGGGCACGGAGGCGTTTATGAAAAATGCAAACACGCAAAATGAAAATGAAGAACATCAATTACATAGAGCTTTGGGCAATGTGTTAAGTGGATTTAAAAAAACTCCAGAGATAGAAATTATTCTTGCTCCGGAATGCAGTGATGTTAAATGCAAGAATCAGCAAAAGATATCTCTGTTTATTAATGAACTTGAAAACGAAGAAGTAAAAAATCAAAAAGATTCAAACAGGAAGAAAAGTCGCAAAACGGCAATATGTAATGTGGACGCAATGATAATTAAAGATGAGAAAATAAGAATAATAATTGAGATAGAAGAAAAGACAGCTAAAAATCCAACACAAATATGCGGTAAATATTTAACATCCAATTTAGCGGAATATTACGCAAACAAAGGAAAAAATGGAAGAGAGATTGATATTAAAAAATCAAGTGTTCTTTTTATACAAATAGTTGATACAAAATCTTTTGATGCGGAAAAATCGTCAAAATCAAAACAATTTGACAATATTGAAAAAGCAATAAATAATTTGATTCAAGTTGCAAAAACTGCGAGATTAGAATATGGTTGTATAAAGGAGTATAAATTAATCAAAATTGATGGAAAACTATTAAGTAAAGATAATGATAAATTATTTGAAAAATTCAAAAATATAATAGAATCTGAAATAAATAGGGCGCAATAAATTGTAAGCCTAATACCGCAAATCCTAAAATCCTGGCACATCCCTAGATTCAGGATTAAGCTGGTAATTTTGATTCAGACAAAAAGAAATGCTTTGTGCAACGCAACCAATGTAGAGACGGATAATTACCCGTCTCTACTCTATTCCAAATATTTTAGCCAAACCATTTTTAACAAATAAAATTTCTTCATCGTAGCAGTTGTCGCAAATTTTGCGACAACTGAAAATACTAATTTTTTCAGTTTTTTTGCAAAAAATGTAAACACTTGTTTGCAAAATTAAGGATTGCCCTTGACAAAGCGGAAAACTTTTCTATATTTACAATTGAGTCTTATTGGAGGTATATCTTATGGCAGTTAAAGTTAAACCAGTGCAAGCGACTGTTATTCGCGACAAAAATATTATCCGGCAGGTTATAGCCGAAGTTCGTAGAACGCCAAGTTCGAAAAAATTGGCAGAATTTGAGAAAAATGATAAACTTATTATGAGTATGATGAGATAATATGGATAATCATACTTTAATTACTCCCGAAAATGGACTGAAATATTTCTTTTTTGAAAATTTCTCTGACAAAAACCAATTATCGGAATTTAATTGCTCAATTGAAGAATATAACGAGTATTTAAAAATAGATGCTTTACGTTCTCAAAAAGATCATATAGCATTCACACTATTATTACGAGAAAAAGAAACCGATAAGCTTATAGCCTATATGTCTTTGATAGCTGATGCAATAAAGTTATCCATTGCTGAAAAATCTTTACATTCTTTGGACTATCCATTCAAAACCATTCCCGCAATGAAGGTAGCTAAACTTGCAACAAATAATAAATTCCGAGAAAAATATAAAGGTATAGGTTCTTTTATGCTTTATTCAGCTTGCACTATGGCTCGCGAATGTAATAAAAAATATATGGCTAGTCGCTTTCTTACCGTAGATGCCGACATAGAACACGATGCAAATATTTTGAATTTTTATGAAAAAAACAAATTCTTCGTAAATGAAGAATTATATACCAGAAATCGCAAAACTGTCAGTATGCGAAAAGATATTTATTCGTAAAAGAGCCTCGGGAGGAACATCGCTTCCAACTATTTTCCGAAAAAAACCGCCTTTACCACAAAAAACCTTGACAATTACGCAAAAATTTGCTAAATTTAACCCATTCTAGGGGTTATAGCTCAGTTGGTAGAGCATCACGCTGGCAGCGTGAGGGTCAGGAGTTCGAATCTCCTTAGCTCCATTTTCTAAATTCCCATTCATGCTAGGCCTCACTCCATTAAAACAATTGCCTCGCCCAATGCAGGTTATTCTGCTGCTAAACGCAGCAGTTTTCCTGATTTCATTTGTTAATCCTAGATATTTGTTTTGGCATGGAGCCTTCTTCCCAAGCCAGGCTCACGAGCTCTGGCGCTTTTTAAGCTACGCATTCGTGCACATGGATTTTATGCATATCCTTTTTAATATGCTCATGTTCTGGATGTTCGCTACAGACGTTTGCAAAACGCTCGGCGAAAGAAATTTTACAGCGCTTTACCTGATAGCTGCCGTGTTTGCAAGCGTGTTCAGCCTCTTTCTCTATTCAATAGGTGTCATGGACCCGCATCCCATAATAGGAGCCTCAGGCGCACTCTTCGGAGTTATGGCCGCATACGCATTCCTATTCCCGGAACGAGTTATACTGATGTTCTTTATAGTGCCCATGAAAATAAAACACGCAATATGGATATTCATAGCCATAGACCTGTTTATGGCCAATAGCGGAGACGGCATAGCTCATTACACGCATCTGGGCGGAGTATTTGCAGGGTTCCTGTTTATGCTGGCTTGGTCCAGGCCAAAACGGCAAGAGCAAAAAACTCAGCAACCTCAGCAAAAATACGAATACAGACCTCTGGAAGGCGAACTGCACAGCGGTCCCGCCAATGCGAAAGAAGAAAAACTAAATGAAATTTTGGAAAAAATAAACCGTAACGGCTTGCATTCACTTAATCAGGAGGAACGTGACTACCTCCAATGGTTTGGACAACAAAACAAAAGGAGAAGTTAAAATGAAAAGAGTAGTTGGAGTTGGCGCAGCTTTGGTGGATTTGATAGCTTCGGTTAGCGAAGAATGGATAGTCCGGCAAAAAAAGACAAAAGGCGGAATGAACCTCATGAATTGGGGCGAAATAGGACGCATTTTAGGCAATATCGAACGCGTGGAAACAGTTCCCGGCGGTTCTGCAAGCAATACCATGATAGGCTTGTCCAGGCTCGGCGGCCTGGCACGCTTTATATGCAAGGTTGGCAATGACGACCTGGGCGATGTCTATTCGCTAAGTCTCTACCGCAACATGGTGGAAGGCTATATACGCAAAAGCTCAACCCCAACAGGGCGAGTGATCTCAGCCGTAACACCGGATGCCCAGCGCACCATGTTCACTTACACGGGAGCCTCAGCCGAGCTTCTGCCTTCGGAAATCGGCGATGCGCCTTTTAGCAACGCTGATATACTATATCTGGAAGGATATCTGGCATACAATCCATCGCTGCTTTTGCACTGCGCCAGCGTGGCAAAGAACATCGGCTTGGAAGTTGCTTTGGATTGCGGTTCTTTTGGCGTTATACAGGATTGCCGCTTTATAATAGACAAGATGGTAGAAGACCATAGCATCGATATTTTAATAGCAAACGAAGACGAAGCCCGTATTCTGACAAGCGTGGAAGAAGAACTGGCTTGCATGGAAATGGCTAAGATAGCTAAGATTGCGATCGTTAAAGTTGGCAAAAAAGGTTCCATAATCTGCGAAAAAGACAAAGTCTTGAAAGTAGGCACGCCTAATGTCAAAGCTCTGGACACCACCGGAGCCGGAGACCTATGGGCATCAGGCTTCCTGTACGGTTACTCAAATGGCTGGCCTCTTGAGAAATGCGCTGAGCTGGCCTCGGCAACCGCTTCGGAAGTGATTCAGGTTCTGGGTCCCATCATTCCGGATGCCGGCTATGAGAGGCTGATCCAAATTCGAGATAAGTTGGCAAAATCGTAATTTAAATTTTTACTATATTAGGCTTTGTTATGCAAAAAAGAACGGTTTTTATACTCGTCGCTGCATTGTCTTCTGTCTTGTGCTTTGCGCAAGACAGCACTGCATCCGATTCTCCTACTGGCGTTTTATCCATACATAGCTTTACGCCCGCAGGAGTGTGGATTAATGGACAGGCCGTAGGCAACACTCCATTTTCAATGGATGTTCCCGCAGGCTGGGCTGTTTATTCCATACGAGCTACCGGATACTGGACAGAGACTTTTATCGCCAAAATTGTGCATGGCGAAAAAATATCGCAAGAATTGCAATTGAAAAAATATGGATTGCCGCCAAGCGAAATGCCCGATATATCGCACATAAACGATTTGAGAACGCTTGAGCTCCTGTATGATAGCCTTTCCAAAGAAGCGCCAACGATTGTCTCGGATTCTATTTGCCTGGCTGTTTTTGCCGCAGATTATCCTCTGCCAATTTCCCCGCCAAGCCCGCTGAACATGGATTCCGAGGAATACCGCCATTATTACCAAATTTACATGGACGAAAGACAGGTATCTTTTAACGAATGGTATGCCAGTTGTACCAGTCCAGGGCAAAAGCTGAACATGGTTGTAGATCGCATAAACATGCTTGGAACAATGCAGCTTAACGGTTTTGTTCCAGTAGCAAGCGCAAAATTTGAAAAAACTGACGAACATGGTTTAAAAGGCAACCTGGAACTTCATTTTCTCTCGCCGGATGGCCGTGCAGACGTTGTTTGGAGAGGAGCCTGGGAAAATGATTTTTTAACGGGCGAAACGCTGGCAAAAGCTTTGACCGCAGAAGCAGTTTCTGCGCTAGCCTTTTTGACAACCAAGAACCAAACCCTGTGGCTCCCCATTGAAGGCGGATATTCAAGGCATTTTTACAAATATTATGACCTCAGCATATCTTGGAACGGCTTGCTGTTTCCAATGAAAGGCCAATTTATTTTGCCAGAAAGGCTAGCAAACTTAGCTCCAAAAGATTCTCTGCCGCAACCGCCAGTTGCAGAAGAGCCTGCGCCAGGCAAAGCGTTCCTTGCAAAAATTCCTGCAGGCAGATTAAAGTATAAAGGCAAAGAAATGCAAATAAGGTCCTTTAACATAAACACCGCCGTGATAGACCAAGGTTTATACAAAGCCAAATGCGGGAAAAAAGATTTTAAAAAAATCAAAGGCGATTCGCTTCCTGCGCACAGCGTCACTTGGAAAGAAGCCAACAGTTGCTGCATTGCGCTTGGAGGCGAACTTCCAACGGAAGCTGAATGGGAATATGCTGCCAGAGCAGGCTCTCCGTTAAAACAGGTGTGGCCAAATAACGCAAACCCAAAAGACTATGCCATATTCGAAGGCAAAAAACCTGTTGCCTCAGGTAGCAAAAAGCCCAACGGCTGGGGACTTTACGATATGTTCGGCAATGTTGCCGAATGGGTTAAAGATGACGGATTTTGGTTTGGCAAATACAAATACCTGAAAGGCGGAAGCTGGAAATCCAAAGCAAAAGATTTGAGCTTTGAAAACAAAGAAGAAGAAGATGCTCGGTATTGGGGAACGCACACCGGATTTAGATGCGTGTTCAGACCTTAGCTGAGCTTATCCCTAAAACTATTGTAAGAGAATTCTCTAACAAGATGGAATTTGCCGTTTTTCCAAATTCCTATTGAGGGGTGCTTCACTCCGTTGAAGAAAGTTGTTTTTACCATTGTATAATGAATCATATCTGCAAAAATTATCTTGGAGCCTACTTCCAAAGGTTTGTCAAACGAATAATCTCCGGCAATATCTCCAGCCAGGCAAGAATTGCCCGCCAAGCGGTATGTGTATTTTTTAATTCCAAGCATGGCGCTATCAAGTATAGCGGGGCGGTAAGGCATTTCCAGGCAATCCGGCATGTGCGCTGTTATTGACACATCCAGAATGGCAATGTTTATTTCATTGCGAACAATATCCAAAACCGTGGAAACAAGTTCTCCAGTTTGCCAACCAACGGCTTCGCCGGGTTCCAAAATAATTTCAATTCCAGGGTATCTTTTGTGAAACTTTTTCAAAATGTCTATGAGTTTTTTAACATCGTATTCCGCTCTGGTTATGTGATGTCCTCCGCCAAAATTTATCCATTTCATCTTTGGAATCCATTCTCCAAAGTTCGCTTCCACCCTATCCAGCACGGCTTCCAGAGCATCTGTATCCTGTTCGCAGAGCGCATGGAAATGCAAGCCCTCAATGCCATCTAAAAGCATTGGCTTAAATTCTTTTCTTGTAACCCCAAGGCGGCTGTAACGACCAGCCGGATTGTACATATCCACGCCAACAGTTGAAAATTCCGGATTTATTCTTATCCCTGCGCTAACCTTTTTTTTCAAAGTTTCTTTTTTGAACATTTCCCACTGCGAAAAACTGTTGAAAGTTATATGGCTGGCTCGTCTTAAAATTTGGCTAAATTCATCTTTTCTGTATGCGGGAGCGCACACATGTATTTCTTTGCCCATTTTGTG
>WQSA01000090.1 GCA_009788135.1 Candidatus Fibrimonadales bacterium | reverse complement strand
TTTTCCCCCCCCCCCCCCCCCCCATTAACCAGAAAATTTTCCAATCATATTCCTCTTGTCAGAATCAGAATTGGCCAGAATTTAGTTAATTTTCAGAATATTAAAAATTTGTTTTTAAGGTATAGAATACACCTTAATTCTTTCAATTTCACAAAAAATAAACCTAAAAAGGAGGGATTGCTATGAAAAAGCAACTCAAAGTGCGTAATTGGATCAAGGCATGTGCGGTTATTTTGATTGCCGTATGCGGAATTTGTGCGCAAAATGTTACAACGCTTGATGAGTTCAATGCTCGGGTGGCGAGTTATGCAACAGCAACGAGTGATGTTGAGATTGTAGTTGGGGTGGATCTTACTCTAACATCGCTTGTAACCATTCCTGCGAACGCTAACGGCAAAACGCTAACCATCCGCAGCGTAAATTCTGAAGAACCTGTTGTTCTTAAGCGTGGGGTAAGCGGCAATTTGTTTACTGTGTCTGGTGATGCGGCACTTGTTTTGGAAGATATTATCATTGATGGTGACAAAGACGGTGAGTTTGCTGACGGCGGTGGCTCGCTGGTATATGTTGACGGTACTTTTACGATGAAAGAAGGCGCAGTTGTACGCAACAACGATTACAGCGACTACTATATGGGCGGCAGCGGCGGCGGCGTGTATGTGTCTGACGGCTCCTTCACCATGGACGGTGGCAGCATCAGTGGCAACAGCAGCCTCTATAACGGCGGCGGCGTGTATGTGTCTTCTGGTACCTTCACCATGGACGGTGGCGAAATCAGAGGAAACACTGCCGGTAGCAGCAGCCACAGGGGCGATGGCGGTGGCGTGTTTATATTCGAGGGTATATTCACTATGAACGGTGGCAAAATCGGCGAAAACTTCGCAAGCGGCATTGGTGGCGGTGTTGCATCATATAGGAACGCCATATTTATAATGACTGGCGGTACAATCAGTGGCAATACTGCTGAATCTAGTGGTGGTGGCGTGTATGCTTCTGGCACCTTCATCATGGACGGCGGTAGCATCAGTGGCAACAGCGTCCCCAACGGCAGCAACTGGGGCGGCGGTGTGTCTGTTTCTTCCTTAACGATGAATGGCGGCTCAATCAACGGAAACACGGGTGGCGGCGTGTGTGTAAGAAATGGTAGCAGCACCTTTACTATGAACGGAGGTGAAATTAGTGAAAATATTGGCGGCGTTGGTGTGATTGTTTATAGTGGCACCTTCGCCATGAGTGGCGGCAGCATCACTGGAAACAGTAGCGGCGGCGTGTATGTGTATGTGTATGGCGGCGGCAGTGTCACTTTCGGAGGCACGGCTGTGGTCACCGGCAACACTTCTGGCTCTGGCACATCAATCACTGCGAGCAATGTTTACCTCAATGACAACCAATACATAGCCCTCGTCAGCCCAGCTACGGGAATGAATGTTGGCATAACGAAAAGTAACAACAACGGAGTGTTTGTTCAAAGCGGTGCGACAGCCGAGCATGCACAATATTTTCACGATGATATTGCTGGCAAGGCAATTTTCTTTCACAATGGTGCATTGATTGCAGGCGGCTCATTTTTACATTATCAGATAGAGGCTTTCGCAACTGCGCAGTCGGATGTTGTAATAGAACTGAATCAAGACTTGATTTTAGACCAATTGATTAGCATTCCTGCTCCGGCAGCGGCTGGCATAACGCTAACAATCCGCAGCGCAAATCCTGCTGCTCCTGTCATCCTTAAGCGAGGAGTGAGCGGTGATTTGTTCACTGTCCCATCCAATACGTCGCTCATTTTTGAAGAAATCATCATCGATGGTGATAAAGATGGTGAGTTTGCCAATGGCGGTGGTTCTCTCGTGAGTGTGTATGGCGGCGGTACTCTTACGATGAAAGAAGGCGCAGTTGTGTGCAACAATAGCAGCTACAATAACGGCGGCGGTGTGTCTGTTGGTAGTGGCACCTTTATAATGAGCGGTGGCAGCATAAGCGGCAACTCTGGCGCTGGAAGCGGCGTGTATGTAGGAGATGGCACATTCACTATGAACGGCGGCAGCATCACTGGAAACAGCGCTGGCAACCATGGCGGCGGCGTGCTTGTGTCTGGCGGCACCTTCACTATGAGCGGCGGCAGCATCACTGGAAACAGTAGCAGCTATGGCGGCGGTGTGTATGTGTTTTCTGGCACTTTCACGATGAGCGGTGGCAGCATCACTGGAAACAGCGGCGGCGTGCTTGTGTCTGGCGGCAGTGTCACTTTCGGTGGCACGGCTGTAGTCACTGGCAACACTCGTGGTTCTGGCACATCAATCACAGCCAGCAATGTTTACCTCGATGGCAACAAATACATAGCCATAGCCAGCCCAGCCACGGGGATGAACGTTGGCATAACCTCTGTCGACAACAACGGAGTGTTTGTCCAAAGCGGTGCGACAGCCGAGCATGCTCAGTATTTTCACGATGACGCTGGGCATAGGGCTATTGTCTTTTACGATGGTGCCTTGAGCGTTGGCGGCTCGTTTCTTCACCACCAAATCAATGCGTTTGCAACTGCGCAGTCAGATGTTGTAATAGAACTGAATCAAGACTTGGTATTAGACCAATTGATTAGCATTCCAGCGCCATCAACAGCAGGCATAACGCTAACCATTCGCAGCGCAAATCCATCTGCTCCTGTCACTCTCAAGCGAGGAGTGAACGGCAATTTGTTTACTGTTTGTGCAAAACTTATTTTAGAAAACATAATCATTGATGGCGACAAAGACGGTGAGTTTGCTAACGGCGGTGGTGGTTCTCTTGTATATATAAACTGTGGTACTTCCACGATGAATGGTGGTAGCATCACAGGAAATAGCGGCGGTGGCGTGTATGTGTCTTCTGGCACCTTCACGATGAGTGGTGGCAGCATCACTGGAAACAGTAGCAGCTATGTCGGCGGTGGCGTGTATGTGTCTGTCGGTGGCACCTTTGCCATGAGCGGCGGCAGCATCACTGGAAACAGTAGCAGCTATGTCGGCGGCGTGTATGTGTCTGGCGGCACTTTCACTATGAGCGGTGGTGTTGTTGCAGGAATTGGTACGAGTACCACATATGTTGTTTCTGACGCATACAATCTCAATGGTGGCATTATAATCGCATGGAATAAAACTGGCACTGACTCATACGTTTACGCCAAAGACTCAAACACTCACTTAACAACACTACCCACAGAAGGTGCAACAGCCGTTTGGGCAATTAAAGATGGCAAGTCTGGTGTTTCATACAAAAATGGTGATAACGAAGGCTTTGTAGAGATTGCCGATGTGGAGGTAAAGGAAGTTCCAACAGATTATGTTGCAATAACAGTCAATCCACAGCAACTCGTATGGAACTCCAACACAACCCCTGCAACCCATAACCTACGCATACTGCGAACCGGAGAAAGCTTCTCAATTCTTGGCCTGTCCAAAGCGGCAACCATTCGCATAGTTGACCTCAAAGGCAAAACGCTTATGAGCAAAACCGTAATGCCAAACGAAAACATATCCATAGCGCACTTGCCCAAAGGCATATACCTGGTGAACTTAAATGGGGAGACACTTAGAATGGTGAAATGATTTTCTATTTTATGCAATATGGGAATGCCTGAAATACGCAAGCTGCCTTCCGGCGTTCAAACTTTTAGCCAAGTTCGGCTTAACTATGATGTTTATGTGGATAAAACTCTGCACATTTACAATATGGTAAGTAATTACAAGGTTGTTTTCTTGAGCCGCCCCCGCAGATTCGGCAAAAGCTTGACCTGCTCAACCTTAGAAGCTCTTTTTTCAAATGAAAAAAAGCTGTTCAAAGGATTAGCTATTGGAAAAACCAACTGGAAATGGAAGAAATATCCT
The DNA here is from genome assembly GCA_009788135.1 of Candidatus Fibrimonadales bacterium. Classification (GTDB taxonomy): domain Bacteria; phylum Fibrobacterota; class Fibrobacteria; order Fibrobacterales; family Fibrobacteraceae; genus Fibrimonas. The sequence continues at coordinate 4,937 of WQSA01000090.1, read as the reverse complement.
GTTATTCGCTTGGATACTAGTCTTGCAAATTTTACTGGAGAAAATGGACTAAAAAATCTTAGAACCTTGATAAACAAGCAATTGAATCTTTGTGCGAAAAATTATAAAATTAAACTGGGAAAAGGTGACATTAGCGATAATTTTTTTGATTTAATAGTAGCTCTCTATGAAAAAATGGGAGAAGTCGTTGTTATTGTGGATGAGTATGACTGTCCTATGCTAGATACATTGAACTTTCCTGAAAATCATGAACTTATCCGCAAAGAATTACAGGGATTTTACAAAGTTCTCAAAGGCTGCGATAAATATTTAAAGTTTGTATTTATAACTGGAGTTACAAAATTTTCGCAGGTAAGCCTGTTCAGCGGAATGAACCAACCTGAAGACATCTCCATGCACCCGAATTTCTGTGCCCTGTGTGGCATAACACAGGAAGAACTGGAAAAGAATTTTGATGTGGAAATTGAAGATGGATTTAAACATTTGGAATTTAAAACGAAAGAAGAATATCTTTCCAGATTGAGAAGCTATTACAATGGCTATCATTTTTCTGATGATAGTGTTTCCGTATATAATCCAATGAGCATAATAAAGCATTTTCTTGGCAATTTTGCATTTAGACCATTTTGGTCGGAAACTGGAACTCCGAGTTTTTTGGTTGAGTATGTAAAAAATCAGCCAGATAGGTTGCAAAATTTTAAGAAACAAAGAATTAGCGCAGAATCTTTTGCAAAATACGATAAAGACACGCTTTCCTTGATTCCGCTGCTTTATCAGGCAGGTTATTTGACCATAGCCAGCTATGATAAGGAGAATGTTTTATTCACACTTGATTATCCTAACGGTGAGGTTAGGAGCTCGTTTGCGAAATTTTTGGCAAGTTATTTTGGAAATTCAATCAATACGGATAGCGACAATTATGGGGTAGAATTAACAGATGCCTTAAAAACAGGCAATGTCAAAGGATTTATGGAAGTGCTGAAAGTCTATTTGCAAAAAGTTGATTATAGCTTGATTGCCAAGATAAAAGAATATTATTTTGAGTTTGCGGTAGCGAATATTTTGAATATGCTTGGGGTGCGTTGCAATGTGGAAGTGCATAGCGCTTTGGGAAGCGTGGACGCTGTTATTGAGTTTGGCGGTTATGTTTATATAATGGAGTTCAAAAAAGACAAAAGCGTGGCGACTGCTTTGAAGCAGATTGAGGAAAAAGGTTATGCTGTTGCTTACAAACGTTTAGGAAAGGGGCGAGAAGCGAGGAAAATCATTAAGGTTGGCGTTAAATTCTGCAGCAAAAAGAAGAATGTTGTGGATTGGAAAATCAAAATAGCAAATTAGTCCCCTGCCTTTACTTTTTCTATAGTAAACGCTGATTTAGTCGCTTAGTTGAGAGTTGAGAGTTGAAAGTGGAGAGTTAAAAAAATGAAAAAGTGCATTTTTGAGATATTTTAGCCATTATATGTTAAAATCATTCTCAACTCTCAACTCTCAACTCTCAACTAATCCATGAAGTCTGAGTTAATCGCTATTTACTATATTACCCCCAAGAATGAAAACACCCGTTTACATTGCCATTGGCGCTGTCGCTTTGCTTCTGGACCAAGCTACCAAGCTTTGGGCAGACTCGCATACGCTGGGCTGGAGCATGCCTGTTATTGGGGATTTGCTTCGTTTTACGCTTGTTTACAACGAAGGTGCCGCTTTTTCCATGAATCCGCAGAAAATTGTGCCCTGGTTCTCGCCAACCTTATTTTTTGGGGTTTTAACCGCTATTGCCTGCGTGGGAGCTGTCTATTTTTTCAGAGAATTGCACAAGCAGGACTATCTGTCCAGGCTCGGCATTGTTCTGATAATTGCCGGTGCGCTTGGAAACTTCTGCGACAGGCTGCGCATTGGCAAAGTGGTGGATTTTATAGATACAGACTTCCCGGACTTTATTTTTGAGCGCTGGCCCACCTTCAATTTGGCAGATTCCTGGGTTACAATAGGGATTGTTTTGCTGTTTATAGGCTCTTATTTCGTAAAAAAGCACGCAATATCACATTTATAGCGCATTTTTGCTGTTTTTGTAACATTTTCTTAACGTTTTGAAAAAAAAAAATGTAGTTTTAAAATGGACTACTTTAATTTAGAGGTGTATAATGAGATTAAAGCTATTATTTTTGCTCTTGTTTATTGCTTTTTTCGTGTCTTGCAGCGGAGACTCGGACCCAGATCCAGTTCCTGAACCGGATAGCAGCAGTAGCGGCAATAACACCGAAGGCAGCAGTAGCAGCAATAACAATAATACTGAAAGTAGCAGTAGCAATGATACCGAAAATAACAGCAGCAGCGGCAATAACGCTGGAAGTAGCAGCAGCAACAATGCAGAAAACAGCAGCAGCGGCGGCAATAACGCTGGAAGCAGCAGCAGCAACAATGCAGAAAACAGCAGCAGCAGCGGCAACAGCGGGCCTCCATCCGATTTAGGCTTGAGCAACGCAATTGTAATTAGATTCAATGGTAACAGCGACCCGACTATAATCAACCCTAATGAAGGCGAAGTCCGTTTTACTAAAAACGGCGGAAATGTTTCTGTAACTGTAGCCTCTACGTCAACTACAGAATACAATCTGGTTGTCAGCGGAGCCACCACCGGAGGCTCGCTCAAAGTTTATGGGGAACATAGAATAGCGATTCATTTGAACGGGGTGAATATAACAAATCCGAACGGCCCGGCTATAAACATTCAAAACGGCAAGAGAATAGGGATTTACCTGGTTGGGCAAAATTATCTGGCAGATGGGGCTGGCTATCCAAGTACCATTGACGGAGAAGATGCAAAAGGCACGCTTTTCAGCGAAGGTCAGCTCGTTTTCTTTGGCAGCGGCACTCTGGAAATCAAGGCGAAAAATCGTCACGCAATAGTTTCGGACGATTATTTGACAATTGAAAGCGGGAACATAAAGGTTGCTGAAGCCGCAGGAGACGGCATCCATGTAAATGACGATATCATTATCAAAGGAGGAAAAATAGATATAACAAGCGTAGGCGATGCCATACAAAGCGAGCGATTGAATGTCAAAATTTTCGGCGGTCAAGTTACTGCTAAAACCTCAGACATAAAATCTCACGGAATAGTAAGCTTCAAAAACATAACCGTAAATGATAGCCTTGCAAGCATCAACATTGATATAAGCGTTTCTGGCGATGGCTCAAAGGGAATGAATTCAACAGGATATACGGAAATAAAAGGTGGAACCGTAAATATAAAAACAAGCGGCGGCAGAAACACAAATGAAGCTGGAGATGAGAGCAATGCTGCAGGGATAAAGACGGATCTGGATTTCTATCTTGAAGGCGGATCCTTGACCATAAAAAGCACTGGAAGCAAATCAAGGGGAATAAGAACAAATGGAAGCATGTTTATGACTGCAGGCGTGCTTGATATTGAAGCTGACGATGATGGCATAAAAGTTGATAAAAAATTAGAAGTTAGCGGTGGAAGCGGCTCTGTGAAATCGAAAAATTCAACTGCAATAGATTGCCCTTCAGGCTCAACATGCAACAAGGGAAGCTTGACTACCAATAATGGAGGCGGCGGCCTCTGATGTTTGAAACCTTTCAAGACAATCTAAAAGATTTCTCGCGCTCTTCGCTGGAAGAGTCAAAGGCGATGTCTTTTTTGAACAGGTTTGATACCAAGTTTGTTTTGAAGGTGGAAAGCGCCCTTGATTTTTTGAAAAACATTCGGGAGAATTATTCCCTGCTTGAGATAAATGACAGCGTAATTCAGAGCTACAGAACGGTTTATTTTGACACTCCGGAATTGCTCTGCTTCAATCTGCACCACAACAGGCGCGCGAACAGGTTCAAATTTCGCACGCGGCAATATCTGAGCAACGGAAAAATTTTCAATGAGATAAAGCAAAAACTCAACACTGGAAAAACAATAAAATTCCGTCAGCGCAGAGATAAAATCAAAGAAGACGCTCCGAATATCCCCATACTCGAAGACCTTGCCAAATTCGACAACGCATTTTCTTTTTTGGCTAAAAAAAACGGGTACAACTTCGAAGATCTGCTCCCATCCTTGTTTGTTTATTTCAACCGTATAACGCTTTTGAACAAGCACTTCCCGGAAAGAATGACGCTTGACTTTGGTTTGAAATATGGCTACAACAACGAAGAATTTATGCTTGGCAAAACTGCAATAGTTGAGCTGAAAAGAGAGAGAAGCCCGGATATAACTGCTTCTCAGGAATTTTTCCGCAAAATCCATAAAAATCCCGGCGGATTTTCCAAATATGCAATTGGGGTTGCGCTAACTCACAACGAAGCAAAGAAAAACCGTTTTTTGCCCAGAATAAAGAAACTAGTTTATGAAAGGAGTTCAGTATGAACATTATGATTGGTCCGGATGATTTAAACTTTATAACATCGCTTGGCGTACGCTTTGTGTTGAATATAGTGTTTGCTTACATCTTGATTTGTGGTATTTATGCGAAGGAACATCGCATAAGAGAGCATTCATTTAGCTTTATAATGTCAAATGTCTTGATATTTTTAGTTACTTCGCTTCTCGCTTCGGTAAAGGTGAAAACCGGTTTTGCTTTTGGCTTGTTTGCGATTCTTTCAATTTTGCGCTACAGAACGGAGCAGATACAGATTCGCGAGATGACCTTCCTTTTTGCCTCCATAATTCTGGGAGTTATGAATTCGCTGGCCACAGACGAGTTGCCGTTGCTTGCGGTTCTTTTGGCAGATGTTATGCTGGTCAGCAGCATGTTCGTTTGCGAGAGAGCGTTTATGGGCAATGCAGATACAGTGGTTCTGCTATACGATAATACCAAGTTGCTCGGAAAAGGAATGAAGCAGGAGCTTTATGACGACATAAAAAAACGTTTTGGCTATGATGTTTTAAAGGTTGCCATAATAAAAATGAATTATTTAACCGA
>WQSA01000089.1 GCA_009788135.1 Candidatus Fibrimonadales bacterium | reverse complement strand
CGGTTTACCACCCTTGCCCAGGTTTGCGGCTCTATTATGCGAAATAGATTAAGCCCAATGCGCTGATCGTCTCCATAAGGCTGGCAAATTCTCATTTGGCTAAGCGTAAGCCCTGCTTTGTAAAATAAATCGTACAATTCGTTGTAATCCCAGTTGAATTTATAGTTTCCAACCCATACATCTTTGTGCGTCCAGTCGTAAATAGGGTAGCAGCAGAACAACTCTTCGGTTTTGGATATATTCGTTGTCCAGTTGAGATTGTTCAGCATTTTTTTCTGTTTCAAGGCTATGGTTCTAAATCGGTTGAAACTTTCGTCGGAGCGAATTCCCACCAAGCATGCCGTTTTTTTGCCGCTGGCATACCATTCCCCGAATTCTATAATAAAATCTTCAAACTCCATGTTTTTTCTGAAAAAAGGCAAAGGATTGTTGTTTTCTGTAATGCATGGAAAATCTGGGTAATTTCGAACCCATTTGTCTTTGCAATTTAAATCCCATGGAGTCCAGAAGGGTTCAAAAACGCTCAGGGCATTCCTCAGATTCAGCGGCAGGCAGCACCAATACACATCAAATAAATCGCTGTTTTTAACCAATATATTCTTTATGAAATCAATGGTCATTTTATACTGTCCTTCCAGGTCTATAAACAGTACGCCTATTTTTTTGGTAATTTTATGCAATCTCATGTAATCGACTGCGAGATTTATCAGAACTGCGCTGTCTTTTCCGCCGCTGAAAGATATGTATATTTTTTCAAAGTTTTTGAATATAAAATCCATGCGCTCAAGGGCAGCATCGTAAACGTTTTTATCTAAATATTTTTTTCCCGCCACAATAATAATAAAATAGTTATTTTCTATATTACCTTTTGTGTTCATGAGAAGAAATATATTAGTATTCCTGATTTGCCTGTTTCCGCACGCAATTTTTGCCCTGAGCGATGGCAGCGATTTTCTGATTGTACCTTCTGCGCATGTTTTGGGCGAAAAAGCCTTTCAGGTTAGAGGAACCCTTGGCTACCATCACTCCAGTTGCACTAAAAATGACGAATCTAACATGTGCGACAAGTACCCGTTCGTGAGTTCTTTGCGCTTTGGGCTTTTCAATTCACTGGAATTAGGCGTTCAGTTTGGCGGTACTGTTTCTTTGGACATAAAAAACCAAGTATCCCAGGCTTATAGCTTTGCGCCGGCTTTTTCAATTGGGGCTAGAGCCTTTGTGCAAAGCTCCGAGGCGTATTTTTATTCGGTTCCAAAAAACGAGCGCAAAGAGCAAACTGGGGAGTTTTACGCAGTTGCTCAGTGGGGAGGCGATTCGTGGACTATTCTGGGCGGAGTTTCGGCTTTTCCGGTTATGGATGCAGATGCGGTTGCTCCTTTTTGGGGTTTTGAGCAAAATTTGGGCACGCCAAAACTGCAAGCTGCTTATGAGGGATTTTTCAGATATGGGTTTTCGCATCATAATGTAGGCTTGTCTTTCAAGCCTATGAATACTTTTCAAATCAGCGCGGGAGCAACAGAGTTTTACAGATACTTTTTCTCTGACAAAGGCGACTTCAAGTTTAGAACCAAAAATCCTGGCGCATATACCGGTTATCGCTCTCCCGGAGTCTATATGTCCATTGCCGTCAATGGCGGATTTACCCCAAGCTTGCAGAGCCGGAAGGCTGAGGTAGATAGTCTTAAAAAACAGCTTTCCGTGCATGAAAAGGATTTGACCTTTATGCGGTCGAGAGTGGATTATCTTGAAATGCTGTATAAAGATGCCGAGCCTAACGCAAACAGCGAATATATTCTGGATTTGCAAAAGAATTTCCAGGAAATTGTAGATAGCTATAAAGCTGATGCGTTTGAATTGGATTCCTTGCTGGCGAAAGAACAGGTTTTCATAGACAGGGGAATGGTGGCAAAAAGATTTATTATTAGGGAAGCGAAAAACAAAGAGCTTGCTAAGGAAAACAGAATCACTGCAATTCGCGTTATGAGTCATTTTCCGGACCCAATATTCTTTGACCATTTGGCAGGCATAGTCGCAGACAATTCAGACGAAGCTGTTGCCAGGGAGGCGGCTCTTGCGCTTGGCGTAATAAACACTCCAGAATCTCGCAAGGCTCTTTCTGCCGTGGCAAATCAGACTACGGGAATAGTCAGGGAAACCGTTATAGAGATAATGGGCTCTTTGTGAATGCGATTTTAGATATCAAGCTTATCAAGCGAAATTTTCGCATGGGATCGGAAGTAGTGCATGCATTGCGCGGGGTTAGCTTTTCTGTTTTCAAAGGCGAGTTTGTGACCATAATGGGAGCGAGCGGCAGCGGAAAAACAACCTTGCTCAACACGCTTGGCTGCATGGACAGACCTTCGAGTGGAGAGTACATTTTGGATGGCGAGCCAACGCACAAGTTGAAGAGAGATGCGCTTGCACAGCTGAGAAACAGAAAAATAGGTTTTGTGTTTCAGAGCTTTAACCTTTTGCCGCGCACCAGCGCAGTTGAACAGGTGGAGCTTCCATTGCTTTACAATTCCGCGATTGCCGCAAAGGAGCGCAGAGACAGAGCTATGGCTTGCCTTGATAAAGTTGGGCTTGCTTATCGCAGCGGTCATTTTCCCAATCAGCTTTCCGGGGGCCAGCAGCAGAGGGTTGCCATTGCCAGAGCTTTAGTGAACGACCCTGTTATGATTTTGGCAGACGAAGCAACAGGAAACTTGGATACCAGGACAAGTTATGAAATTATGTCTCTTTTTCAAGAGTTGAACGGCGTGGGAAAGACAATAGTTTTTGTGACTCACGAGCCAGACATAGCGACTTTCAGCAGCCGCACCATAAAGCTCAAGGACGGTCTTTTGCACAGCGATTACAAGAACGAAAGCATTGCTGATGCAGCGAAGGCATTGGCCGAGCTGCCCGTTCCTAAGGATGAGATTACTTAAGAAGTTCTACTACGCGGTGTTGCAAATCTTCTTTTGAAATAGGTTTCACTATAAAGTCTGTTGCGCCAGCCATTCCGCCGTGCGCGGTTAAAAATGCAACGGGTATTTTTGCGGTTTTTTCTTTTTCCCTTAGTTTATCCAGTGCGGTAAAGCCATTCATTTCGGGCATTTCTATATCCAATAGAATCAAGTCTGGAGTCATTTTTTCCAGAAACGCAAACATCTTTGCGGCAGATGGCATTGTGAAAACCCTGTAATCTTCTTCCAGCGCCTCTTTTGCCGTAACCAGATTCGTATCCGTATCGTCAACAATAAAAATAGTTTTCATAACTTATTTTAATATAGTAAATGCCGATTCGCTATCTATCCCGCTTTGGAAGCAGCACCCAAATAACAACCGGCGCGCCCATTAAGCTTGCAACCGCATTGAGCGGCAGCGGCGGCATTCCCCATATGCCTTGCGATAGCAAGCCTGCTACAAGAGCGAGCAAAGCGCCTGTCAAAAGAGAAGCGGGAATTAAAACTCTCTGATTGTCGTTGTTGAAAAAACCTCGTGCCAAGTGCGGAGTTGCCATTCCTATAAAACCTATCGGGCCGCAGAATGCCGTTGCTGCTGCAGCGAGTACCGCAGCGGCAAAAAGGGAAAGCAAACGCTTTTGCTTAACATTTATTCCCAAGCTTTTTGCGCCGTCTTCGCCCAAAGCGATTGCATTCAAATACTTAATGCAATAAACTGCTAAAATTAAACCGAGCAAAGAGCAAAGCATAAAATAGGGCAATTCCTCCCAGCGCAACCTGCCAAAAGAACCAAAACCCCAAGACACAAAACCGCGCAAAGCATCTGCGTTTGTGCTGTGCATTAAAATGGACACAACTGCATCGGCAAAATATGCAGCCATTAAACCCAGTACCAAAAGACCTGCATTGCTGGGAATGAATTTTGAAAAAAACGCTATGAACACAAGAACAGCCATTGCGCCCAAAGCCGCTGCCGAAAGCAAGCCAAGCGAGCCAAGACCAAAGCCTGCAAGCAAAAAAAATGCAACCCCAAGCGAGGCTCCGGAACTTATGCCAAGCACAAAAGGCCCGGCAAGCGGATTGCGAAAAACGCTCTGCAGCAAAAGGCCGCTCAGCGAAAGCGAAGCTCCGGCAAGAACCGCGGCCATAGCTCTGGGCAAACGGAAATCCCAAACAATGCGCCACTCTGCACTGCCAGCATCCACAGCACCGGAGAACAGAATTGCCAAAACATCAGAAAAAGAAATTTCCGCTGAACCTTGAAACAAAGTCAGCGAGAAAATTATAAGAAGTAAGATTACGAGAACTGAGAATTTAAACGGAATTAAAAGTTGAGAGTTGAGAGTTGAGAGTTGAGAGTTATTTTTCTGAGCTTCCTGCTTTTTTAACTCTCCACTCTCCACTCTCCACTCTCCACTGAATTTTAACTTTCCACTATTTCTTAGCACTCTTAGCGACTTCCACAACTTTTGCGAAAGCGGCAGGATCTGTGATTGCCAAGTCTGCCAGAACCTTGCGGTTCAAGTCTATTTTGGCAACGGAAAGCAAATGGATAAACTCGCTGTAACTCATGCCATGCTCGCGAACCGCTGCGTTAAGACGCTGAATCCACAAAGAGCGGAAATCGCCTTTTTTATCGCGACGGTGTTCGTATGCATACTGACCGGCATGGGTGGTAGCTTCTATGGCCAAACGCAGATTGCTTTTGCGACGGCCATAATAACCCTTTGCGGCCTTGATTATTTTTTTGCGACGTTCACGGCTGGGAACTCTTGTTTTTGCTCTAGACATGCTTGCTCCTTAGGCTTTTACCAACATACGTTTAACGTGGAACTCTTCGGTTTCTCTCACTATTCCATTCTGGCGCAAATTGCGTTTGCGCTTTGTGGTTTTCTTTGTGAGAATGTGGCGAGCGCCGGAGTGTTTGTATTTAACACTGCCAGAACCTGTGACTCGGAAGCGTTTTTTCGCTCCTCCGTGGGTTTTCATTTTAGGCATTTTGTCCTCTCTGGGAATTGGGGTCGCCCCCATTGTTAAAAGCCTCACCTGCAGCCTTTTGCTCGGTTTCGTGCTTTGCCTGTTCATCAGGCTTTAGCGTTTCCTTTTTCTTTATACCGCCCTTGCGGGGGCTAACTGAAATGGCGAAACACTTTTCCAACTTCAATTCTTCTATATCTCCATAAGGAGACAAGTCTTCTTTAGCCTGGTCTATAAGGCGGTGGCCGAATTCCATTCTGGAAATCTCCCTGCCCTTAAACTGAACTATAACCTTTACTTTAAAACCTTTTGTCAAAAACTCCTGAGCCTGTACCATGCGGTAACGGTAATCGTTTGAGGCGGTTTGAAAGTGCAATTTGATCTCTTTTACCTGCCCGGTCGATTGCTGATGGGCTTTTGCGGCTTTCTGCTTTTTTGTTTGCTCAAAACGGAACTTGCCGTAGTCTATAATTCTGCAAACTGGCGGATTGGCGTTCGGAGAGACTTCTACCAAATCAAGCTCGGCTTCTTTTGCCATTTGCAAAGCTCTTTGGATATCTACAATTCCTACTTGGGCGCCTCTAGGGTCTATTAGGCGAACTTGGGGAACTCTTATTTCTTGATTTATGCGAACTCCGTCTTTTGGACGGTTCGGCTGTGGGCGACCTCGAGGTGGAAGCAAACTAACGGACTCCTAAATTGAACATAGCAACAAATATAGAAAATTTCCAGCGAAATTCAAGGGTTCACGCTAGAAAAGATCTTTTTCCCTTCTTTGAAAATTATTCAACATGGTCCAGGAGAGTTTTAAGCCTACGAATGCTCTGTCTGCATTAACGTCGCCTCTGGAAGGCCATCCAGAAGCATTGTCTGCGCTCAAATCATCCCAGCCATAGTGGCGAACAACCTTGTAACCACCATATATGCCAGCAGAAAACTGGCCTCCCTGCAAGCGAAGCTCCAGTTCCAGATTTAAGGTTGGCCCAAAAGAACTTGCGAGCTCGGTATTATTGCTAGCGCGAGTATTCATCAATTCAACGCCTGGGCCTATAGATGGAATTATATTGAAAATGGAGTTCTGATGCAATAGCTTGTATCCCCACATCCAAGTGATTCCGTAGCTAAACCACTCGGTATCGCCTCTTTCCGGAGTAATTGGCATAAAATCAATATCAAACCAAGTGCGCAATTGAAGATGTTCGGCTCCTATTTCCACATGACCATCCACATAAATTTTCGAATAGCTTTTTCCCGTTGCGCTATTTATCAACTTTACGCCATCGGACTTCATGCTGCGAAAATCGCCTTTAAGCCCAAGAAACCCGCGCACCAAATCGCGATCGTAAATATTGCCGTTAGCGGCAAAAGAGGCTTGCGCCAAAAAAGCAATAAGCAATGCCGTTGGCAAAATTTTAGTAAAAATACGCATATAGATAAATATAGTAAACTAATATCTGATATCCATTTCCATAATCGGCAGATTTTCGCCTTTTTTCTGCGCTTCTTGCAATTTTTGGGCTTTTTCGGAACTGTACCACCAATAAACCGGAATTGCTTCTTCGCGGTTGAACTTGCCGTAGAGCGACTTTGGGTAACCAAAGCGATTCCAATGCAGAATTTTGTTGTTGTCGGATTGCCAGAGCAAAATGTTTGGAACTATTTCGGTAAGGCGGGTGTCCAGATTCTTAAGAATCTCGTTGCGCACATCAAGATTGTGCTCGGTTTTTTGAGCTTCTATCAGGCTGTCTATAACTCTGTCTTGCACGCCGGCTACATTATTTGTGCCTTTGTCGTTTGCGGTTTTGGAGTGCCAGCTCGCTTCGGGATCGCTCAGGCGGCCAGCTCCCCATGCTAGCCAGCAGAGGTCAAAATTAGCCTCGTCTATTCGCTGACGGAAAGTTGAAAGCGATACGGTTTCTATTTTTGAATCTACGCCAACGGTATTAAGATCTTCTTGAAATTTTGTCGCATGGCGAATATCTTCGGCGTAATTCAGGAATGTGAGTTCAAATTGCTCTCCTGCGCCATCAACCAATTTGCCTCGAGAATTTACAGTGTAGCCCGCTTCTTCAAAGAGCTTGCGAGCGGAGTCTGGATTAAACGGGTAAAGCGGCGCATTGGGATTTTTATGCTTGTCCCAGAGACTCGGATAATATGTGTTGAGCAAAAAGTACTGGTTGAACATGAATTTCTCGCTCATAAGCTCGCGATTCAGCAGAAGGGAAAGCGCTTTGCGAACTCGAATATCCTTGAATTTGTCTCTGCGCAAGTTGAGGGCATATCCTTGAAAGCCTTTTGGTTCATTGTTGAATACCCTGTTTTTCAATACATAGCCCTTTTTTACTCCGTCAAAATCAGTTTGATTCACCCATATCGACGCTGTATAAATTGGATACGCATCAAAATCGCCTTTTTTCAGAGCCTCAAGCGCTTTGTTGCGGTCTTCCATAAATCGGTATATAATTTTGCTGAAGTTGTATTTGCCGGCGTTGTAATTCTTTTGCCTGCCCCACCAGTCCGCGCGGCGAGCGAGTTCCAGATTGCGGTCTATTCTCATCTGTTTTATTTCATACGGCCCGCTTACAACCGGGAAGTCAAAGCGAACTGCATTGAAGTCCGTATTTTCCCAAGCGTGTTTTGGAAAAGCGACCATTCCGGCGGCTTCCCAAAAATTATTCCAGTGCGGATCTTTTGCTTTTACCGTAAAGCGAAGCGAGTCTTGCACATCCGGGCGTTCCANGCGAGAGAGCCCGACTTTGAAAACAGGNGTTAAGTTTTTNGGGTCCATTATTACATCGTAGTAGAATTGCACATCGTAGGCGGTTACGGNTTTTCCATCGCTCCATTTTGCACGGTTGTCTATTTCAAACGAGTAGGTCATGCCGTCTTCTGATATTTCCCATGAGCTTGCCAGAATTCCAACCGGTCTGTTTTCCGTTGAATGGAGTTCCGCAAGCGGTTCGAATAGCATGGACATTATATTGCTGGAAAAGGAATTCAAATCTCGCCACACGTTCAGCGATTGCGGCATCGCTCCGCCCCAGAGACTTATTTCTCCGCATGGAACAGCCTCGCTTGGAACCGCTATGGGGTCAAATTCCCCGGTAGCGTTTTCGTAAACCGGCGGAGAGGCCGGGCAAGCAACAGCAGATTTTGTTTGCGTTTGTTTTTCGCAGGATATAACGAAGAAGAAGGCTATTAATATGAGCGGCATGCAAAAGAATTTAGAAAATCACCTCACAGGCACTCGCAAAATCTGCTTTTCACTACCAAATGATACTCTCACAATGTACACTCCTGTCTGGACCCCGATTTTCAAGATTAAAGGATTATCAGGATTTGCAGAATATATACGCTTGCCTTGAATATTGTATACTTCTGCTTTTGCGCCTGCGGGCACGTTTTCCAGCACTATGGTTTTACCTGCTGCATAAGCACGTATTTTGCTTGCGGCGAATTGCGGCAAAATTGTTACGGTTGGAATTGTGCATTGATCGTTTTCCCATACTTTGCCAGCAGCCAAGCATTCTGCTGCCAAGTCTGGAGGCAAAGCTTCACCTGTTATCTTTATTGTGAAAGATTTCTCGTCAAAACCGACGGAATTAGTAGCCCTAACAGTGAATGTGTATTCTCCGGGTGTTGTTGGAACGCCGGAAATGTGAAGTACTCGGCTAAAAACACTCTCAAACTCAAGGCCTGGCGGCAAAGAACCTGCTACTACGCTCCAGCTAGCCGCACGATCCGAATAAATGTATCCTTCGTATTTATCACCCGTTTCGCCTTCATATATTTCATATTCTGAAATTTCCGGAGGCAAGTATTCATCAGCTATTGTTATAGTGAACTCTTTTGAGTCAAAGCCAACGGAATTTGTGACCTT
>WQSA01000088.1 GCA_009788135.1 Candidatus Fibrimonadales bacterium | reverse complement strand
TTAATTAAAAGCGGCGGACCGGGCTCGAACCGGCGACAGTCAGCTTGGAAGGCTGAAACTCTACCAACTGAGTTACCGCCGCGCGAATACAAATATAGTAATTTTTTTTGAATTTGTCAAATAGTAGGGAAAGGTACGACGAAAAGCCCGTCTGGCAAAGAAGCCAGACGGGGGAACCTCCAAAGGAGTAAAGGTTCCGCTTAAAACCTGTTACCCGTTTATGAGCGATAATGCTGTCTGTGGCAAAGTATTGGCTTGCGACAACATACTCGTCGCCGACTGCACCAATATCTGATTCCTTGTGAAGGAAGTTGTTTCCTTTGCAAAATCGGTGTCCCTAATGCGGCTCTCGGCATCCTGAGTGTTGAACTCCAAATTGCCTATGTTGTTAATCGTGTATTCCAAGCGACTAACATACGTACCTATCTTCGCTCGAACTCCGTTTATGCTCTTGATAGCCTTGTCCAAACCGTCAATAGCTTCATTGGAATATGAGTTAGATGTTATTTTCAAACCGCCATCGCCTCCGAATCTTACTCCGGCTACTGTGACAACTCCGGTTACCGAATCTGCCATAATAGTTGTGTATGTGACGGCCATTGTATTTGCAAAGTGACCGGTTCTATCGCCAGGGTTAGTGAACGCTCCGGAATAATTCGAGCCAATGTGCAATGTGAAAGAGGAGGCTATTCCATTAGAGTCAACAGCGCCAAAGCTCTTGTTGGGATCTACATTGTAATTTAACATGTTTTTGCCGTTATAGTCCGTTGTTTTGGCTATGCGGGCAATTTCTTTTGTGAGCTCCTGGAATTCCAGGTTAAGATAATTGCGCTCAGTGCTTGTCAGCGTGTCGTTTGCTGCCTGAATGGCCAGTTCGCGCTGCCTTTGCATTATATTGGAAATTTCCGATAAACCGCCTTCGGCAATCTGCAATGCTGCTATGCCGTCTTGAGCATTTTGCTTGGCTTTTCCCAAACCGCGAATCTGAGTTCGCATCTGCTCGCTCATCGCAAGGCCTGCGGCATCGTCTTGAGCTCGGTTTATCCTCAGGCCAGTAGAGAGTTTTTCCAAACTCTTGCTCATGGCAGTATTATTTTGACGCAACGCATTTTGCGTTATCATCGCATTAATATTATGATTGATTTGCATGACAAACTCCTTTGTATGAGAAAAGCCTCAATCAAAAGCTTTCCTGTGTGTTTCTGTTTAGTATCTATGCGATAATCGTGCCAGAAACACGGAATTTGCATGAAAAAAATATTTTTTTTTATTACTTAAGCTTTTTCTTCAGATTTTACTTTAAGTTTCGCTTTAACTTTAAGTTTTGCTCTAACTATTAATACGCTTCATCGTCAAGCTCGAATGGGGGAGAGCCGCCATAAGGATCGCCTTCAATCTCAATGAGCTTGGAGGCATTGGTCCAGTCTGCGCCCTTGAACTTCTGAGGATCCACTTCTTCCCACTTCAGGCGGGTAATAACCTCGTTGGTCTTATAATTTATGTATTCCCAGGTAAGACGGTCAGACGATTCCTTGTCTGGAGGGCCCCAAAGAAGATTAACCATGTTTTTGTTCATGCCTTCGGCTATATGCCCGGCCAAAAAGATTTTTTTCAATCTGGCGTCTATGCCAAAGCCCTCTTGCACAACATCATAGTTGCGTTCGTCTTCAGGAATGCCCCTTTGTATCAAAATGGGCGATTGCTGTTTGCTGGCACAGGAAAACAGCATGCCAGCCGCGATTATTGCTAAAAAGATTTTTTTCATTCTTTAAAAATAGTATTTTTTACACCCGTGCGACGATTTTTTTTGATTTTAGCTCTGTTTAGCAGCATTTTTGCCTCAAATTCTCCATTTTTGGTGCTTGGGCCCAATATTGAATACGGGGTCTCTGGGGCTGCGGCTCCGGCAAATGTCCGTGGAGCATTTGTTCCGCAGGCAAATGCGAACTTTGAATTTTCCTGGCTTGAGCCTCTGGGAATGGATTATTATGGAGCTTGGAGGCCAAATAAAACGAATTATATGAGATTTTTTGCAGGAACCGAACTTTCTCCTTTTTATGGAGTCATAAGGGTAGGGTTGGGTTTTGCTCCTTTGCCGCCGCCTTTTTCCGTTTTGGAGATTCGTTTTGTCTATTCAAACGAAAACCTGTTATTGAGCGATATTGAAATGCCTTTGAAGCCAAATGACAACCCTTCAGTAAGCGATACTTGGGATGCAGGGTATATGTTTGACAATTTTTACAGTAATTCATCGCATGCGCTAATCCAGAGCTTTGACCTGCAGCTTGGCGGAAGATATGACTCTCCCAGATTCTTCATTTCTTTTCTGTTCCATTTTGCCTTAATAGACATAAACTCCAATCATGATAAGAAAAGCTTTGATTATGCTAGAGGCATTCCGGTTTATAGCAGGGATTATATAGTGGCCGAGGAGCTGTTTGCCGTCTATAATTTCAGCAAACATTTCTCTTTTATCTTGGAATTTTCGGCCATGTTCTCAGGTCGCCGTTTCCAATTCTATTCTCCGTTTGAAGCTTACGACAAAGAACCTCTTTATTACAATATAATATCAGCGGGTCCTTTGTGGAGATTTGACGATGGAAAATCTTATCTTTCCATAAGCCCCGGTTTTTTTACGCGCGGCGGTGATGGCAAAGATTTCTCGGATTCCATAAAGGAACGGGTTGTGCTTTCGATTCAATACAAACGTTTTTGGGATTTTAGATTTGGAAAAACTGTTAACCAATAAACAGGCAATTCTGGGTAGAATAGCGAAAGCCTGCGAGCTGGCAGGTAGAAGCCCCTCAAGCGTCCGCTTAATTTGGGTTAGCAAAACTCAGTCAGTTTCCGCAGTGGAAGCTGCTATAGCTTTGGGTGCCAGGGATTTTGGCGAAAACCGAGTCCAAGAAGCTTTGGAAAAATTCTTGCCGCAGAGAGAGGGTATTTCTTGCAGAATAATTGGCCCAGTGCAAAAAAACAAATTGCGCAAAGCGGTGCAGGTAGCCCAAGCCATAGACAGCGTTGCCGATTTGGAAAGCATGCTGAAGCTGGAGGCTCTGTGCGAAGAGGCCGATAAAAATTTGGAAGTTCTCTTTCAGGTTAACGCTTCGGAAGAGGATACCAAAAGCGGACTTTCCATGCAAGAAGCTTTTAATTTTTTGACAAGCTTGCCGGAGCCGAAAAGGCTAATTTACAAAGGCTTGATGACAATAGGAAAAAATACTGGAAAACCCGAAGATTCTCGTGTTTGTTTTGCATTTTTAAGAGATTTGCGAGATGGAATTTTCAATTCTCAACCCAAGTTTAAGCATTTCACGGAACTTTCGATGGGCATGACCGACGATTTGGAAATTGCCATAGCAGAAGGAGCTACTATGGTGAGGGTTGGAACTGCATTATTCGGTAGCAGAATTGCTATATTATCCACATGATAAAACATTTGGTTTTTTGGAAAATGAAGCCCATTGCGGACAATCGCACGGGACGGGAAAATGCGGAAGTTATGGTACAGAGGCTGAACGCTTTGAAAAGCATTATACCCTTTGCAGTTGCAATAGAAGCAGGCGTTAATTTCAACGATACAGCGGCAGCTTATGATGTAGGCTTATACTCTATTTTCAAAACAAAAGAAGATTTGAACGAGTATCAAAAGCACCCGGCTCATGTTCAGGTTGCAGAGTGGATAAATAGCGGCATTGTGGAATCAAGGGCGGTTGTGGATTATGAAATAGAGGGTTTATGACTCCGGAGATAGAAACCATAAGGCAAGAGCTGGATATAATAGAAGACAAGCTGGTTGCGCTTTTGAACGAGCGCGCAAAGTATGTAATTGAAATCGGAAAAATAAAACATCAGCAGGGTTTGCCTATAACGGACTTGCAAAGAGAAGAAACTATTTTAAACAGGGTTGCTGAAAAAAATCAAGGCCCTATTAGCGATGAATTTGTAAAAGAGATTTTCAAAAAAATAATAGAGGAGTCAACAAGGCTTGAGAACGGTTGAGGGGGAACTATGTTTAATAGTATTACGCTAGTGGGTTTTGGTCTGCTCGCAGGTTCGATTGCTACAGCTATAAGGCAAGCTAAATTGCCTGTTTTAATTAGAGCTGTTAGCTCAAAAGAAACTTTGCAAAGAGCCAAAGAACTTTCAATGGCAGATTATTTTTTTGAATATGAAGATGTTCAAAATTGGCTGCCGAACTCGGATTTGATTTTGTTGTGCGGTCCCATAAAGCATATTTTGTCAACCATCGGCATTTTGAAAAACAATGTCGAGTTGCTTTGCGGCGATGTTATTGTAAGCGATATTGGGAGCACAAAAGAACAGATTTGCAGCGCTGGTTTTGCTTTGCCAAAGCCTTTTGTCTTTATTGGCGGCCATCCTATGGCCGGTTCCGAAAAGCGAGGCATTGAGCACAGCGACCCTTCGATTTTTGAAAATGCTTATTGGCTTTATTGCTTGCCTGAGAATTTAACGGAATTGCCAGACCCCATGAGCAAGCTTTTGAATTTCTTGGGAAGCCGTCCTGTGCAAATCGCTCCGGATACGCACGATTTTGCAATGGCGTGGCTTAGTCATGCGCCGCAGCTTCTTAGCACTTCCATAGCGGCAGGCATTTCTCCCGAAGTGGCAAGCAATAAATTGCATTTGGCAGGGCGCGGTTTTAGAGATATGACACGCATAGCGGGTTCTTCTTGGAGAGTGTGGAAGGATATTTTGGAAACCAACAAAAAAAATATAGCAGATGCTCTTGGAATTTATGCGCAAAATGCGCTGGAAATAAGAAATGAACTTGAATTTGGGCAGCAAGCCAAGCTTGAATCTTATTTTTTGCGAGGCAATCAAACCAGATGCAATTTGGAAACTGGAAAAAATTATGCTTACCCGCTTTTTGAAATTGTGATTAATATACCGGACGAGTCAGGTTCAATATTAAACTCTCTGTATCCTCTTGCGGAACAGGGAATAAATATCAGGGATATTGAGCTGATGAAAGTGAGGGAGGGTATTGGCGGAACCTTGCTCTTGGCGTTTAAATCTGAAAAAGATGCGAGCAAAGCCATTAAAATTCTGGAAAACAGGGGAATAAATGCCGTTAGCCGCTAGCATGGAGCTTTACACGGAAAAAGAAGTTTTTTTCAATTGCGCATTTATAGCGGCGCTTGCGAATGGAAATTCTATTATACATGGCGTTAAGGCTACTCCTGAATTTGCGCCTTTTGCCGATTATTTAAGGGAACTTGGCGCTACCGTTTCCATTAACGGCGAGCTATGGGAAATTACCGGAGTGAATTTCAAATGCAAAAAAGATTTGAGTTTGGAGTGGGTAGGAGATGATTTTCCCCATCAGCAGCGGAATAAAAAAATAATAGAATGCCTTCTGAGCGGCAATCCTTTTTATTGCGAAGAAAAACTTTTGGTGAAAAATTCTCTTATCAGAGAACTTTTGACATTTGGCGCAGAATTGGAATTTAAGCAAGACGGCCCCGATGAAAGCGACGAACTTGCCAAGCGCTTGGCTAGAATGCAGGGAATGAAAAACGAAAGAAAATGGATTTGCAACATTCCTCCAGTTCATTCCCTTTTGGCCAGAGACAGGTTTATAGCGGGCGATGCAACGCAAGCAGCTTTTCTCGCATTGGCGGCTTCTATAATTCCAGATTCGGATATAACAATCAAAGCGGTCAATTTGGATGCAAGCCGAGCAGGTATTTTCGGAGCGTTTAGAAGGCTTGGCGCAGATATTGAGGTAGTTTCCCGCCACGAAAGGGAAAACGATGTTTGGGGAGATTTAAGGGTTAAAACTGCAAAAGAGCTTAGTGGCAAGCGTTTGGGTCCGGAAATTTTGTCTGCCTGCATTGACGAGATTCCTTTGCTTGCGGTATTGGCCTGTTTTGCCGCAGATGAAACGATTTTAAAACTGCCGCCTTGGTCGCTTGGCGTTTGCAAGCCTGTTTTATCCGTTCTTTACGAAAATCTGAAATTGGCAGGCGTAGAATGCGGTCTCTACGAAGATGGCTTGATTTTGCGAGGCAAATCCGAAATAGAGGGTGAAAGCTTTGATTGCAAAAATCATCCGATTATAGGTTTAGCTTTGCATATTTTGAATGTAAAATCAAAATCAAAAAACACTATTGCAGGAATTCAGTGCGTAGAGAATATATATCCTGGAGGAACAAATTTTGAAAATTGGCATAGTCTCTCGTAAAGAACAAAATCCCAAGTTGCTTGAGGCTTTGGCTGCCATAGAGCGTTGGGGCAAAAAGCACAGCGATAAAATAATTCATGCTCCGGAGTCTAATTTAAAGAAATGCGATGTTTTGGTAGCGATTGGCGGAGACGGCACGGTTCTTTCTGCGGCGCGCATTGCTTGCGGAAAGCAGATTCCAATAATTGGCATAAATGCCGGGCGCATAGGTTTTTTGGCAGAATACAAGCTCGAAGAAATATCAGATGTTTTAGACGCTTTGGCAAACGGTACTTTCAGCACTCAAGATCGCATAATGCTGGATTGCTCGGTTTATTCAAAAAAGAAAAAAGTTTTAAGCACTACGGTTCTGAATGAAATTTTTTTGCATGCTCATGCCCCGGAGAAAATGGTAAATTTGGAAGTCAAGGTAAACGATAAATTTTTAACGGAATACTGGGCAGACAGCTTAATGCTTGCCACGCCAACAGGTTCCACAGCATACAGCCTTTCTGCTGGCGGCCCGATAATCTACCCTTTGGCAGAGGCTTTCGTTTTGAATCCGGTTAATCCGATGAGCCTTTCCGTGAGGCCCATAATTATTCCATCATCTTCAGTTTGCAAAATAAAATGCGTTCCGGGCAGCACGGCAGAAATGGTTTTTGACGGCCATTCCACAAAGCGTCTTGATGAAAAATCCGAACTTGTAATTTGCCGCAGCCGCTATGCAACTCGTTTTGCTCATATTGGAGACGCTGGGGAGTCTGGCTTTGTTCATGCGCTGAGAGAGAAGCTGGGCTGGACAGGGAAAATGAAGGTATAGCGTCCAAAGTTTTTCTATATTATCCCAAAATAAATTCAATCCAGAGGATTTTTATGAAACCCGATATTAGCAAACTTGACTTCAAAGCCAATTCTGGCAAGAGCTTTGACGCTTGGAAAAAAGAAGTTATAGATACGGGCAAGCTGCCTAGCTACGAAGCTCTGCAAATGCAAACATCAGAACAGATACCGGTGCTTCCGGTTTACAGCAAAGAAACCCTGGATGGCATGGAACACCTCAATTATGCCGCTGGCAAAGCGCCGTTTTTGCGTGGTCCATACTCAACAATGTATGTTATGAAACCTTGGACCATCCGCCAATACGCAGGATTCTCCACAGCCGCAGAATCCAATGCTTTTTACCGCCGCAACCTTGCCAGCGGTCAAAAAGGGCTTTCCGTAGCTTTTGACCTTGCCACGCATAGAGGCTATGACGCAGACAACCCTCGCGTGGTGGGTGACGTTGGAAAAGCCGGCGTTAGCATCTGCTCGGTTGAAGATATGAAGGTATTATTTGACCAAATCCCGCTCGGCGAAATGTCTGTTTCCATGACCATGAACGGAGCCGTGCTTCCGGTGCTGGCTTTCTACATAGTAGCCGCAGAAGAACAGGGCGTGGCTCAAGCCAAGCTCACAGGCACAATTCAAAACGACATCCTCAAAGAATTCATGGTGCGCAACACCTATATTTACCCGCCAAAACCATCAATGAAAATAATAGGCGACATATTCAGCTTCACCACGCAGAATATGCCCAAATTCAACAGCATTTCAATTTCGGGCTACCACATGCAGGAAGCCGGAGCAACCAACGATATAGAGCTCGCATACACGCTCGCAGACGGCTGGGAATACATTCGCACAGGCATAGAAGCAGGCATGAGCGTTGACGATTTTGCGCCTCGCCTTTCGTTCTTCTGGGCAATTGGCATGAACCACTTTATGGAAATCGCCAAAATGCGCGCTGGTCGCTTGCTCTGGTCCAAAATCGTTAAAACATTCAATCCGAAAAAAGAAAAGTCAATGGCGCTCCGCACGCACAGCCAAACAAGCGGCTGGTCGCTAACAGAGCAAGATCCGTTCAACAACGTGGCTCGCACTTGCATAGAAGCTATGGCCGCATCGCTTGGCCACACGCAAAGCCTGCACACAAACGCTCTTGACGAAGCTATAGCATTGCCAACGGATTTCTCTGCTCGCATAGCTCGCAACACTCAGCTTTACATACAGGAAGAAACCGGAGTCACAAAATCCGTTGATCCGTGGGCTGGTTCATATTATGTGGAATATTTGACCAAAGAGCTTGCAAACCGGGCATGGAAGCATATTCAGGAAGTTGAAAAAGAAGGCGGCATGGCAAGCGCAATTGAAAAAGGCATTCCAAAAACTCGCATAGAAGAAGCTGCCGCTCGCAAACAGGCTCGCATAGACGGCGGCACAGATGCAATTATTGGCGTGAACAAATATCGCCTTGAAAAGGAAGCCGCTCTGGATATTTTGGAAGTGGATAACACAGCGGTTAGAAACAGCCAGGTTGCTCGTTTGGAAGAGGTTCGCAAAGGCAGAAACCAAGCCGATGTGGACAGCGCTTTGACTGCAATCACAAATTGCTTCTCTGAGTGGAAGGATGGCAAAAAGAGCAATGCAAATTTGCTGGACTTGGCGGTGAAGGCAGCTCGCGTTCGCACTACGCTCGGCGAAATTTCCGATGCTGTTGAGAAAGTTGTTGGTCGCTATAATGCGGTAATTCACAGGATAAGCGGTGTGTATAGTTCTGAAATAGGTAGCAATGCGGAATT
>WQSA01000087.1 GCA_009788135.1 Candidatus Fibrimonadales bacterium | reverse complement strand
TGTCCTAGTGGGAAAAACGTTTATGGATAATAAAAAGAACATTCTTATAGTTGCCGTAGGCGTTTTGCTGTTGGTTATAGGTTTTTTCTGTTTGGCTCAAGGGCCTGCGGATAATCCCTTATCGCTAACCGTGGCTCCGCTTATTTTGGTTTTTGCCTACCTTGTGGTTGTGCCTTTCGGCATTCTATTTGGTGGCAAAAAAAAGAATAGCGACTGATTTTAGGGCGATTAGCTCAGCTGGTTCAGAGCGTCTGCCTTACAAGCAGAATGTCAGCGGTTCGAATCCGTTATCGCCCACTAAAACACTTTGGGGTGGTAGCTCAATTTGGTTAGAGCACCGGCCTGTCACGTCGGAGGTTGCGAGTTCAAGCCTCGTCCATCCCGTAGCCCAAAGGACGATTAGCTCAGTTGGTTAGAGTATTACCTTGACATGGTAGGGGTCACAAGTTCAAATCTTGTATCGTCCACTAACCGTTGAAATGTCAGAAGTTCATCCTGAATATAATTTGATTTGCCTTGAGCAAGGCGTATTGCGTGTGATAAGGGATTTTTGCCTTGTTTTGAGCAGTCAGAGCATAAGGTATGTAGTTTCGCAAAACGAACTCGGTCCCTGGGAAATTTTAGTTAGAGAAGAAGATATTTGCGCAGCTCAAGCTCAAATAGCGCTTTACAAACAGGAAAACCCAGAGTGGGAAAAAGAATTCGTTGCATTGCCCATGCTAAGGCCAAGCGCTCAGCCTCTTTGGTTTTTGCTCATACCTTTGGTTTGCACTTTTTTGCAGGTTCATTATTCTCACATGAAAGACCTTGGACTCTCAGATGCAGGCAGAATTTTGAATGGGGAGTGGTGGAGGCTTTTCACAGCGCAAACGCTCCATAACAGCAACTATCATCTAGTTTCAAATATGCTCTCAGGTTTCTTTGTGTTCTCGCTTATAGCATTCAAAATGCCGCTCTCCCGCATAGCTCCTTTTATTATTTTGGCAGCCGCGCTTGCCAACTTAGAAACAGCATTCATAATGAAGGATTATCGCGCTCTGGGCTTTTCTTCAACGGTGTTTGCAGGCCTGGGAGCTTTGGCCACGCTTGAAGTCCGTGTTTTGAAAAGGGAGAATTTATACAGGCGCTTAGTCCCTTGGTTTGCGGTATTTTTGTTAGCGGTATTTCTTGGAGTGGGCGATGAAAGCGGCAAAGTGGATATTTGGGGGCATTTTTTAGGCTTGATAATGGGAATGCTGGCAGGCTTTGCGCCGCCAAAAAAATGGCTAAAATGGGGAGAGCCGCTTGGAATGTTTGATATTGCAGCGGTAATGGCGATTTATGCGTTTTTTGCGGTTGTGTGGAAAATCGCTCTTTAATCCTTCATGCTCTTATCGTTGTACTGCATATATGCGCTCATGTCGAAATAGCCTGTACCTGTCAGGCCAAAAAGAATTGTCTTTTTTTCGCCTGAGCGCTTGCATTCCATAGCTTCGTCTATGGCTATCTTAATCGCATGTGAAGATTCCGGAGCGGGCAAAATGCCTTCTATCTTTGCGAACTTCACTGCAGCTTCAAAAACCTCTGTTTGCTTAGCGGTGCGAGCTTCCAGGATTTTATCGTGGTAAAGCTGTGAAATCGTGGAGTTCATGCCGTGATAGCGAAGCCCGCCAACGTGGCTCGAAGATGGAATAAAATCGCAGCCAAGCGTGTACATTTTGATAAGCGGAGTAGTTTGCGCAGTGTCTCCGAAATCATAGTCAAATTTTCCCTCTGTGAGCGAAGGGCAGCTTGACGGTTCAACGGCAATTAGTCTTGCATCGCTTTTGCCCTGCAATTTTTCTGCCGCAAATGGAGCGATTAAACCTCCGAGGTTGGAACCGCCGCCAGCACAGCCTATTATTATATCTGGTTTGATGCCGTATTTGTCAAAAGCGATTTTGCATTCCAGGCCTATTATGCTCTGATGCAAAAGAACATGGTTCAAAACGCTGCCCAAAACATAGCGGCATTTTGGAGTGTGGACTGCTTTTTCAATCGCTTCGCTTATGGCGCATCCGAGCGAGCCGCTTGTGTTGGGGTCTTTTTCCAGTATTTTTTTGCCGCACTCCGTGGTGCTTGATGGCGAGGGTATAAGCTCTGCGCCGTAGGTTTCTATGAGAGCTTTGCGGTATGGCTTTTGCTCTGCAGATACTTTTACCATGTAAACTGTTAAATCCAAGCCGTAAAATGCGCATGCCATTGCCATTGCGCTTCCCCATTGGCCGGCTCCGGTTTCGGTTGTCAAGCCTGTCAAGCCGTCTTGCTTGGCGTAGAATGCTTGCGCTGCTGCCGAGTTCAGCTTGTGCGAGCCGCTGGTATTGGTGCCTTCGTGTTTGTAATAGATTTCCGCAGGTGTGCCCAAGGCTTTTTCCAGAAAATAGGCTCTTATAAGGGGAGCAGGGCGGTATGCCCTGTAAAACTCCAAAATTCCGTCTGGAATCGGGATAAATTCCGTGGTTTCGTCAAGTTCCTGTCCTATGCACGCTTTGCAGAAGACAGGTTCAAGGTCTGCGGCGGTAATGGGTTGTTTTGTGCCGGGGTGTAGCATTGGGGCTGGTTTATTTTTCATAAATGCCCTTATATTAAGCCATGATTTGGGTTGTTCTTCTTCTGGGAGAAAATAACGTTGGGGGAAATTTTTTGTTGTCATAATTGAAATTTAGTAAATTTATATCAATGCTTAAACAACTTTTTGGAAAATTTTGGAGATTTGGTATAGTTGGCGTTGCCAATACGCTTATATATTATTCTTTGTATGCGGTTTTGACTTATGCGGGTTTGTTTTATTTGCTCAGCAGCATTGTAGCGTTTGCGATTAGCATGGCGAATGCTTTTTATTGGAACAATAAGCATGTTTTTTTTGAGAACAGAGAGAGTCGCAATGCGGTAAGTTCTGCGTTTCGCATGGTTATTTCTTATGCTTTTTCTGGTTTTGTGGTGGGCAGTATTTTATTGTATATTTTGGTTGATGTTTACGATGTTTCCGAATATATAGCACCGCTTTTCGGTCTTTGCATAACGGTCCCGTTGAATTTTATGCTGAACAGATTTTGGGTGTTTAGGTAGTGCGTTAACAAGCCTTTAAATCCAAATACATTATTCTTGTGTTATCATTTTTATCATTTTCCGTTAGGTATTTGAATCCGTTTTTTTCATAAAAATACAGAGCATTTTTATAGGCATCAACTATGATAAATCGGCAGCCGGCGTGTTGCAGAGATGCGTTTTCATAAAGTTCTTTTATTATATTTATTATCATTGTTCCAATGCCCATTTTGGCATATTTTTTTGAAACGGCAAGTCTGCCTATTTTGACTGCAGGATAGCTTTTACGTCGTTTTTTATTTGATATTAGCCTGTTTATTTTATTCCAAATGGATTTTTCATCTATATTTTGCGATAGCCTATCGTTTGATAAACAATAGTAAGCCACAGTTTCTGTATCAGATTGAAGAGTATATGTTACCGAAAGCAAAGACTTTAAATAATCTTTTGCATCGTTTAGCAGAAAACCATTCAAATCTTCGTCGTTGCTTTCAAATGGCTTGATTTCTGTATCATTGCTTAAACGGACTATACGGGCGTTTAAATTGCTAAGAGATTTTATATAATTCATGGCATTGGAAAAGTAGCTATGCTTTTGAAAAATTCGTAAGCTTGTCGTTGTTTTTCCTTTTGTTCTTTAGAAACAGGAACTATGTTATCCATCGCTTCTTGAAAGCGTCTGGAATCTTTGCCGCTTATTGTAGGCGTTTCTTTTATTGGTCGTGCCATTGATACCTCCATGCGAAAATCTATTACAAATATAGTATTATTTTTAGAAAAAAGTACAAAAAAAATAAAAAGCCTGCATTTTGCAAACATATGTTGACACATATAAAAAAGTCCGCCTATTGCTAGGCGAACTTTTAAGGTTGTATAATTTTTAGAGATTAGCTTTTTTCAGCTTCGCATTTGGTTCCTGCACCCATTTTGCAGAAATTTGGGGTTAGAGCTTGGCAGTCTTCAATCTTAACAACGCCACCAGATGGCTTTATATCTACCTCTGGGTCATCGGAGGTTCCGTTTGCAGGGAATTCTGCTGACCATACAGTGCCAGTGCCACAGCCGTCCGCTGAAAATATGCTACTAGCGCTAAATGAACCTTCTGTTTCTTCGGCAGTTCCTTGGTCTTTTGGAGTACCATCAACTGTATAAGTAAAATTAGCAGTTGCTCCTTTGTTAACTGCAGTCTCAGCATCAAACCCAGGTATTTTATAGCCAATTGCAGCTATGTCGCCATATCTGCCGGTTTCCATTTTGAAGGCTTGTTGCAGTTTTACCCAGGTGCTGGCGGCGGGGCCTACTTCCTGAGCCTTTGCTTTGGCACTCATTCCAAAAAGCTTTGGAATTGCTATTGCTGCCAAAATACCAATGATTACTATTACCACCATTAGCTCAATGAGGGTAAAGCCCTTTTTTTCCTGTTTCATAGGAATCTCCTGTTTTTTTGCCAAAAAAACGATTTTTTGGCCGTGTTAACTATATATAATATATATTATTTTTTCAAAATGTGACCAAAAAAAGTGAATTTGTGTAATTTTTTCGTCATTTTTGTGTAATTTTGTGTAATTTGCCAAAAAAAATAAATTTTGCGTTTTGATTTTCTATATTAAGGCAATCTGGAGAAAAATATGGCAGAAGATTTACAGCATCTGATAAATAAAATTAAAGCCGAAGCCGTGGACAAAGCAACGGCAGAAGCTTCGCAAATTGTTTCTGAGTCTAAGGCTAAGGCTGCTCAGATAGTCAAAGAGGCGGAAGCAGAAGCGAAAGCCAAGCTTGAAAAAGCTGACAAAGACTCGCTCGCTTATGCAGAACGCAGCGAAAAGACCCTTCAACAGGCGGCTCGCGACGTTGTTCTCGCTGTTAGCGAAGAAGTGAAAAAAGCCGTGCTTGGAGTACTGGAGCTAAACGTGGACAAAGCCCTGACCCCGGAGCTTGTACAGCAGCTTCTCCTTACTCTGGCAAGCGGATACGCTGGCAAAGCGACAACCGTTTCCTTGGTAGAAGCTGATGCCAAAAAGCTCAGCTCCTTTATCACGGGCGAGTTCAAGAAAAAACTCGAAGCTGGCGTTGAGATTCAAAGCGACAATGGAATCTTCGCAGGATTCCGCCTTTCCTTTGATAACGGCAAAGTTAGCCACGACTGGAGCAAAACTGCAATTGCAGATGCCCTTTCCGCAATTCTTCGCCCCGCTCTCGCAAAAGCGGTTCAAAATGCTATAAAGGATTGAGCAGGCAATGAGCGCAACTTATTTGCTAGCTAGTTTGCCTACCCTAGAGCTTGGGGCAGAAGCTCCTTTTTCGATGGAAGAATTGCGAAGGCGCTGCGAAGGAATTGCTGGCATTAACTTCAACGATTTTGAAGCTACCATAGCTGGCACCCCAGGCTCCCATCCGTTTACAGTAGCGTATGCAAACGTATTGACGGAAATGAAAAACATAACCGCTGCCGCCCGTGCTTCCAAGTGGAGCGATGTTCGTGTTTCCGAACGTTCCTGCACAGGATGCCATGTGAATTTGCGGCAGAAAATAATGGAAGCAATGAACATTCAAAACCCGCTGGAAAGAGAGCTTGCGCTCGAGCGTGCCCGCTGGCAAATGATAGACGAGCTCGCTGGCATGGAGTATTTTTCAGAGGCTAAAATTTATGCGTATATTTTGAAATTGCAAATTAATAACCGCTTGTCAGCTTTGAAAATTGAAGCTGGAAAAGCGGCGGTAAATGAATTTATCAAGGCTAATGACCAAGAGGTTTCTAACTAAGAAGGATATGTTCTTATGGCAAATATCGGTAAAATAATAGGTGTAAACAGTAACTTGCTTAGAGTTCGCTTTGAGCAGCCTGTTGTGCAAAACGAGGTGGCTTTTGCCTTGTTGGGAAACGGGACCCGCTTAAAAAGCGAAGTAATTCGCGTTAGAGGCTCGGTTGCCGAACTGCAAGTGTTTGAAGACACCACAGGTTTAAAAGAAGGCGACTCTGTTGAATTCACAGGTTCGCTTCTCTCGGTGGAGCTTGGGCCAGGCTTGCTGACCCAGGTCTTTGACGGATTGCAAAATCCGCTTCCGCAGCTCGCTGAGAAATGCGGATTCTTCTTGCAGAGAGGCGAGTATCTCGAGGCTTTGCCTCGTGATAAAAAGTGGGCCTTTACCCCAAGCGTAAATGTTGGCGATAAAGTTTCCGCTGGCGATTCGCTGGGCTCGGTTCCGGAAGGAATATTCAAGCATCAGATTATGGTGCCGTTCCGCTTGCAGGGAACACTTTCAGTTGAGAGCATTGCAAAGGCTGGCGAATACAAGGTGCTAGATGTTATTGCAACATTGAAAGACCAGAGCGGCAAAACTTGCGAAGCAAAACTGATGCAGACCTGGCCGGTAAAGCTCCCTATCAAATGCTATTCAGAAAGGCTTCGCCCAGTAGAACCTTTAATCACAAAGCAGAGAATTGTGGACACATTCTTCCCGGTGAACAGAGGCGGAGTTTATTGTATTCCCGGTCCTTTTGGCGCAGGAAAAACCGTGCTTCAGCAATTGACAGCACGCCATGCAGAAGTGGACATTGTTATAATAACGGCTTGCGGCGAGCGAGCCGGCGAAGTTGTGGAAACCTTGAAAGAATTCCCAGAGCAAATTGATCCTCGCACAGGCAAAAGCTTGATGGAACGCACGCTTATAATATGCAACACGAGCTCCATGCCCGTGGCCGCTCGCGAAGCATCTGTTTACACAGGCGTGACTCTTGCGGAATATTATAGGCAAATGGGTTTGAATGTTCTGCTCCTTGCAGATTCCACAAGCCGCTGGGCACAGGCTCTCCGTGAAATGAGCGGCCGCTTGGAAGAAATTCCAGGCGAAGAAGCTTTCCCGGCATATTTGGAATCCGTTATAGCGAGCTTTTACGAGCGTGGCGGCATAGTCCGTTTGAAAAACGGCAGCACAGGCTCTGTAACCATTGGCGGAACAGTTTCTCCTGCGGGCGGAAACTTTGAAGAACCTGTAACTCAAGCTACATTGAAAGTGGTTGGCGCATTCCACGGACTTTCCAGAGAACGCTCTGACCAACGCCGCTTCCCGGCAATTCATCCGCTTGATAGCTGGGCTAAATATCGTGGCATAATAGACCCGGTGAAAACAAATGATGCTCACGGAATTTTGCGCAAAGGAAACGATGTTGGGCAAATGATGAAGGTGGTAGGCGAAGAAGGCACCTCGATGGATGACTTTGTTCTTTACCTGAAAGGCGAATTTTTGGACTCCGTTTATCTGCAGCAGGATGCTTATCATAAAATAGATGAGGCTTGCCCGGGCGAACGTCAGGAATACGTGTTCCAAAAAGTCTATCAAATCCTTAAAACTCATGTGACTTTCAGCGACAAAGATACCGCTCGTTCATTCTTTTTAAAGCTTACACAAACAGCAAAAGACTGGAACCGAGTTGAATTCAAGTCAAAGGAATTTGAGGAATTAGAAGCTAACATATTAAAAGCCTTAGCGGAGGTAACCGTAAATGCATAAAGTTTATCACAAAATTGAAAAAATCGCTGGAAACGTTATAACTGTTGCCGCAGACAACGTTACTTACCGCGAACTTGCACAGGTGCAAAGCCCGCAAGGGACTTCCATGGCTCAGGTTATCCGCATAGACAGCGGCATGATTGATTTGCAGGTTTTTGCAGGCAGCCGTGGCATTTCCACAGATTCGCAGGTGCGCTTTTTAGGGCGCCCCATGCAAGTGCCATTTAGCGATTCCCTGTTGGGACGCGTGTTCTCTGGAGCTGGAGAGCCTCGCGACAAAGGTCCTTCCATAAATGAGAATATGGTGGATATAGGCGGCCCATCGGTTAATCCTTCAAAGAGAATTGTTCCGAAAAACCTGGTACGCACCGGCATTCCGATGATTGATGTGTTCAATTCGTTGGTTGTTAGCCAAAAGCTTCCGATTTTCTCGATAGCTGGCGAACCATATAACGAACTTTTGGCTCGCATAGCTTTGCAGGCAGAAGTTGATGTTATAGTTTTGGGCGGCATGGGCTTGAAATACGATGATTATTTGTTTTTCCGAGACTTCTTGGAAGAGCACGGCGCATTGAGCCGCACAGTTTCCTTTATGCACACAGCGAGCGATCCGATTGTGGAATGCTTGCTTGTTCCCGATGCAGCTTTGGCCGTTGCCGAGCAGTTTGCAACGCAGGGCAAAAAGGTGTTGGTACTTTTGACCGATATGACTAACTTTGCCGATGCCATGAAAGAAATTGCAATCACAATGGAACAGGTACCGTCCAATCGTGGATATCCTGGTGATTTGTATTCGCAGCTTGCGAGCCGTTATGAAAAAGCGGTGGATTTTGAGGGCAGCGGTTCAATAACTATTTTGGCAGTTACCACAATGCCTGGCGATGACGTAACTCATCCTGTTCCTGATAACACGGGTTATATCACCGAGGGTCAGTTCTATTTGCGCAAAGGCAGAATTGAGCCGTTTGGTTCGCTTTCNCGCTTGAAGCAGCAGGTTAACGGCGATACTCGCGAAGATCATCGTACCATTATGAACACAATGATTCAGCTTTANGCAAGTTTCAAAGAGACTTTGGAAAAGCAGTCAATGGGTTTCCGCATGGGCAATTGGGATGCAAAGCTCTTGAAATACGGAATACGTTTTGAAAAGGAAATGATGGATTTGTCCGTTAACATTCCTTTGGAAGACGCTCTTGATTTGGGCTGGAAAATTTTGGCAGAATACTTTAAGCCAGAAGAAACAGGCATTCCGAGCAAGCTTATTGCAAAATTTTGGCCTAAATAAGAATTGAAAATTGAGAATTGAGAATTGAGAATAAGGCAAATTTAAAGGCATTTATTTATGAATATTCTCCATTCTCAATTCTTCATTCTCAANTAAACCATGAATTATACATTCATTGATCTTCTAAGCATAATGCATAAACTGCGCTCAGAGGAGGGTTGCCC
>WQSA01000086.1 GCA_009788135.1 Candidatus Fibrimonadales bacterium | reverse complement strand
TTTATACAATCTTCGGTTAGCGGGTTAAAGCAGATCACAGGGCAAGCGGAGCATATTGCTACAAAAGTCGAAGGCATACTGAACAATTTGCTTTCCATCACAGATGAGCAAAATCAAAAGCGTTTGGCAAAAATTCTTGCAAATTTAGATGACATAACTGCTAGAACAGATGAACTTTTGGTGAAAAATTCAAAGAATTTGAGCGACCTTCCCATTCAGGCAAAATTGCTCTTGGAAAATACAAATGAGGCAGTTACGGACTTAAGATCGATAGAGGATAAAGCCGCGCGTGCAATTGCCAGAATTGACTCCCTGGCAGCGCACACGGATAGAAAGATTCAGAATTTGCAGATAGAAGCTGCTATAAAAAGCGCAAACGATGCTGCAAAGTCCGTAGAGCTTTTGGCTAAAAGAAGCGACCAGCTTATTTACCGCAATCAGGAAGATTTGTCCGTAACAGTTCGCTATTTAAGGGAATCGGTGGAAAACTTGAAGGAAGTTAGCCGCCAGGTCAGAGAAAATCCGTCTCTCTTGATTCGCGGCGAAGAAAAACAACAGAGGATAAGATGAGAAAAATTTTGGTTTGCGCAATAACCCTGTTGCTTTTGGGTTGTTTTGGGAGAATTATAGAAAATCGCTATTATCAGCTTGACTATGTGCCAACGCCAAAGGAAATGCTTAGCGAGGCGGTTTATCCATACACTGTGAGGATAAAAGATTTTGATGTAGCTGAGGTCTATCGTCGCAACAACATAGTGTACAGGCAGTCTCCGTTTCAATTGCATTTTTACAATTATGAATTTTGGGCAGTAAAACCGGAATATATGGTGGCAGACGTGCTTTTCCGTCATTTTGAAGCGGCTAAACTTTTCTCGGAAGTCAGAAGAAGCGTAGATGCGGAAGAGCCTGATTTTACGGTAAGCGGGACTATAAGAGCGCTGGAAGAATATGACAATCAAGATGAATGGTATGCGCACTTGGCCATGAATATGCATTTGCAGGAAAACAGGACAAAAAAAATTCTGTGGAGCCGAGAGTGGTCTTATCGCAAAAAGGTTAGCAATTTTGAACCGATATATGTTGTACGCGGTTTGTCTGAGTTGTTGGAATTGATAAACAACGAAGCTATTGCCAATATAGATTCTGTTATGTATTCAATAAGCGGCAAACCGCGAGCTGCTGTTCAAATTATTCCGGCTCCCATTGAGATAGAAGAGTTGCCGCCGCCGGGAGAAATAGAGTGAGAAGTATCCTGAAAATCCTTTTAATCTTGGGAATCGGGGCTCAGACAATTGCATTTGCAGTGCCGCCGCCGGAGCTTCCCGGCATAGAGATAAAAGATTCCCAGATTGCTTTGGAGCGGAGCAGAGAACTTGTGCAAAGACACGAGGACTATGATTTTTTCCAAGACAATAGCTGGTCTGCGCCGAGTTTGGATGAGCAGATGAATAGCGATGAAACTTTTATAGGAATGGGACAGGGTGCGATTTTTATCCCTCGTTTTACGGATAGCCGTTTGGAGCCTGAATATATAGCTATAAAAACGGATACTCTTTCAAAAGAACATATAGGAAAAGAATGGTCTGGAAAACACGGTTTTCGCTTGGTTGTGCCTTATGGAAACTATAAGGTTATTATGGGTTCTGGCAGCAAAGATAAAATGCTTGAATACGATATTGAGGTAAAAGAGGGGAAGACAACTTTGATTCCGCCTGATTGGGGCGGTCTTGTGATTAATACGATAAATGAAGACGGCGAAGCTATTTCCGAGAATTATGAGATTTTTTCCATTAGCAGCGGAGAGAGTTATGGCAGAGGTTATGGCTTGACGCAAGAGAGATTAAACGATATTAAAACTTGGATTTTGCCGCCCCAAGTGTACAGAATTTCCAGAAGCGGCGAAAATGTCAGCTCTATTCTAAACTATATAACCGTGCAGGTAAATCCTGGAGAATTGAGCCATGTTGAGCTTGTTTTTGAAGAAAGCACTGGTCGGCTGATTGCGGGCGGCGTTCAGAAAATGCGCATAAACACGACAAAAAATTCTTACTGGACTTATGGGCTTCGGCTTGGCGGTTCTGCTAGCTATACAACATTGCTAACGGCGGAAGGGGAAAAAAGCAGTTCCTGGAATGTTCTTGGCGACTTGCGTTTGCGCATGCTTTACACTCCGCCAAAGGTATTTTGGCTAACCGAGCTTTACATAAGAGAGAATATGCAGTTGCTGAATGCTGAAAAACAGGATGTTCAATGGAGCGTTGCCCAGGATTTATTGCAGTTTCAAAGTAGCGTTGTGTACAGGTTTTTGGAGTGGATAGGTCCATATACAAGGATTAATATGAAAACTCATGTTTTTCGGGAATATCATTGGCTGGAAGATTCTTTGGGAATTGCTACGGATAGAATTCGCCTAAGCTCTTCATTTGATCCGCTTCGCATAGGCGAGGGCATTGGATTGAATTTGCGTCCAGTGGTATCGAATACAATGGATGCTTCCGCTCAAACCGGTTTTGCTGCAAGGCAGACCATAAGAAGGAGATTGCTGGTTCCCAGCAATAAAGAAAAAACAGAGTTCATGCTTGCGACTGACAATATTTATGATTATGGCTGGGAAAATTCTTTGAACATAAGGCTTTCCATTACAAGATTTGTCACTTTGGATTTGATTGGCGAGGTATTTTTGCCAAAGGCAAAGCTTAGCGATTACATAATAGAAGAACTTTCAGCGGATTTGCGTTTTGCATTGACTCGTTTTTTGGAATTCTCCTATCAGCATCAGCTTAGCGATCGTTTAGCGTTGGGCTTGGAAGATGCAAAGGGAGAGCGATTTGAAAGTCTGAACACGTTTCAGATGAGGTTGTATGTTAATTTCTAAGCATTGGGCGGATCATAATCGCAAATTTGCTCATTTCAATTTTGTGTATCCGGTAATTTCAAGGCGAGCAAAAGGGTTGTCCATCGGCATAAATTGCACGCCAAGCGGAGCGTGTTCTTTTGATTGCATTTATTGTCAAGTGCGCGAGTTGCGACCTGTGCAGCCAAGCGTGGATGAGATTATTTCCGAGTTGAAAGAATTGCTTTCCATTTACAATGAGACTAAGCTTGCCAAGTATTTTCCGGGCGTTGAGGAAAAAGACAGGATGCTAAAGGACATAGCGTTGAGCGGCGATGGCGAGCCTACGCTTTATCCGCATTTTAAAGAATTGTGCGAGGAGCTGAGCAAGGAGAATTGCAAAGTTGTTTTGATAACGAATGCGGCGCAGATATGCGAAGGTTTTGAGCATTTGACTGAAATTTGGGGCAAGCTTGATGCAGGCACGGATGATTTTTTGCAAGTTATAAATCGTCCTAAAAAGAAGGTTGATATTGCAGAGATAGAGAGCAATTTAAAGCATATTGTTTCAAATTTTCCTTTGCGGATACAGACCATGCTTTGCAAACCTTCAAGCGATGAGGAAATTGAGAGCTATACTCAGATAGTTCATAGAATTTATGAGACGAATCCCCGAAATCTGCTGAGCGTTCAGCTTTATTCAGTGGCTCGCCAGGCCGCTGAAAGTTCCGTAAAGCCGCTTTCCTGGGAATTTTTGGAGAGCGTGAAAGTTAGATTGCAGGAGAAAAATTCTAAATTATTAATCGAGGTTTTTTGAATGTCCGTATTGCCTTTAATATTCCCACTTTGTTTTACCCTTGCGGCGCAGTTTTTGCTTTGGTTCAATTTGCTGTTTCCGTATAATTTGCTGTTTGAGGGTTTTAACCGAACTTCTTATATGATATTTTCCGTATCGGCTTTTTTCGTAGCCTGCATTTCGCTGGTGTTTTACAGGATGCTTGCATTTGAAAATTTGAACAAAACATTTTTTACAGTTGCAGTAATATTGCAGTTTTTGAGCCTTTTCAGCAGCGTATTTTTCTTTGCGTCTGCTTTAACCGGGCTGCTTGTTTTTCTGTAAATTTTCTACATACACGTATAAATCTTTTTCAAACATATCTCGTTTTATGTTTGCGAGCAATTTAATTAGTTTTTCTTTCTCGATCTCTTGTTCCGTAGAATTTTCAACAAGCAAGTTCGGTTCTAATTCTAAAACGCAATTAAATTCAACAGAATTTACCTCTGTATTGTAAAATTCTGAAAATTTAAACGGAAGCAAATTAAAATACAGCATATTACGCATCAAGAGCAAAAATGTTTCTGGTGTAAAAACTGAAAAATGGCAATCTACATATTCGCCATTTAAGGCTTTAAAATAATTTACTTTAGCTTTTTCAAACTGATCTTTTGATACTGGCAGATATTCGTAATTGGTATAATTATTCCACCAATATACGCAATCATTTTCAGTTTCATTTAGATAAGCATCTAAAACTCTAGTCGGCGAATTTTTAATTCCGTTTACATAAATGTTATAAACTTCCGCAAAAGATGTAGGCTGGCGAAAACGGTCAAAGCAAAAACGATGATCTGGTACTGCAAGGCATAGCTTGCCGTTTGGATTTAAAACATTTTTTACGTCATTGAAAAATTTTATCAATTCTGGAATGTGCTCTATTACGTGACTCATAACTATGTAATCAAATTTTTCATCATCCTTTATGGACTGACTATAAGTTTCTTTTATCACGTAATCAATATTTACGATACCTTCTATATTTATATTATCTTTGTTATTATTTTCATAAAAATCTTTTACCGCCTGCGTGTCTCTTATGTCTGCATAAAAAACGTTTGCAGTTTCTTTTTTGAAAATTGGTCTATCTAGCGGGCCTATTTCCAAAATTCGCTTTGTTAAATCCATTGTTTTTATCCAGTGTCTCATAATCACCACCTCGGTATTTTGACTTTTCCTCTTAAATCCAAACTGCCAGGTTCAGATAACTTGTTTGACAGGGTAGGTAGATATTGCGTGTATGCAGGCAACTTATCTTTCCACTTTTCAATAAAAATTTTGCTCCAATCTTTCCATTCTTCCTTAAAAGTTCCTTCGCTTTTATGCAAAACGCGAATATCCGTTGTAACAAAAACTTTTCCGAATTCAAGAGCCTGCATGCAAATATCCAAATCGTAAAAATGAAATCTTGTAAAAATTTGCTCATCAAAACGGCATTTTTCAAAAAGAGTTTTTCTTGCGGCAATCCACAAACCATCAACAACTACAGCTTCTTGGTCACCATCCTTGTCATTAAAAATTGAAAGAAAAAATTCCTTGTTTTTTTCAATTAAATGAACTACTTTACCAAATGTATAAGGAATACCTGCCGCTGCCCATAGCGCATAAGGCTCATGCACCAATACGGATGATCCAGCTACTCCCAAAATCTGCATATCTGGCAACTCTCGGAATTTTTTCAAAAGAACTGTGTCCCAGTCTTTTTCCATCATCCAAACATCTTCGTGCATAAACACCAAAACCCGGCCATTGGCTTTTGCAATGCCCTGATTATAGACTGCGCACAAACCCTCGTTTTTCTCCCTGTTATCTATAACAATAATTTCCAAGCTCTTGGGATATTTCGCCGTACCCAGCAAATTACGCCTAACACTCGAGGCCTCTGCTGGGTTACGGCTGCATATTATTATGGATACAGATGGTTGCACAATCGCAATGTAGAAAATTCTACCTCTGATCCCACTGGTCCGTATGCTGCAAATTGCCGTCCAGGAAATTCCAGGTTATCTTTTCATAACGAAGAGTAACTTCCTCCTGATGCACAAACTGCTCCTTAGTGGAATCCTTCACATTGTGCATATAAGAACGCACGCTCGCTATTTTGCACTTCTCTAGCTTGTGCTCAAAATATGCCACCTCCTCGCCCCTGTCTGTGATTTTATACCACCGAATCAAAATGCTCGGCACAGTTTGCCCCGTGCAAACCTTTTGATAAAGAAGGGAAGACGCCTTGTCAAAAGCCTTGTGAAACACGAGAGAATCGTGCTTGCGCGTGCCTGTCAACGAGCCGTCGTCCCTGTCTGTGGGAACATAAACCCTGTGGTTGAACTCAAGGACTTCAACGAAGCCCACTCTGCCTGAGACATTCACCGAACCGGGAATGCCTTCTATCTTCATATACGCTGGAATAGCCATAAAAGCCTCCGTTTGATTGTGGGGCTTATTATGTTGGTCTGAGAAAATATAGAAAAAAATGTTTGGTTAAGCGATTGGCGTACCAGTGGTCTCAGTCAAATGCTTGAAATCTGCCAGGAGTTGTTTGAAGATTGGGCCTACTTTGCCATCGCCTATCGGGCGAGCATCCAGGCTTATAACAGGAATCATTTCCGCTGCCGTGCCCGTTAGCCAGCACTCATCGGAAGTCCAAATATCAAAACGGCTCACAAGACCGGAAATAACTTCAAGGCCTTTTTTCATTGCAAGTTCTGCTACAGCAGCTGCCGTTATTCCATCAAGAGAACCGCTCTGCACAGAAGGCGTGTAAATTTTTCCCTTGCGAACTATGAATAAATTATCGCCGGTGCATTCGGCAACGTAGCCGAGAGGATTCAGCATTAAAGCCTCTTTCACTCCGCTCTGTATGGCTTCGATTTTCGCCATTATGTTGTTCAAATAATTTAAGGATTTGATCCTCGGGTTGAGGCTCTCGTTATAATTGCGATGAGTGGCAACCGTTATTATTTTCAAGCCGTTCTCGTAATCTTCTTTTGGATAAAGAGAAATTTTATCAGCAATGCAAATAATGCTTGTTTTTTTGCAGAGGTAGGGGTTCAAGCCCAAATCTCCTGTTCCGCGGCTTATTATCGGGCGTATATAGCCATCTCTTATGCTGTTTTTGATGCAGGTTTTTATGATTATTTCTTCCATTTCCTTTTTGGAAACGCTCGGCGTTAACGCTATAACCTTTGCGCTGTCGAACAGTCTTTCCACATGCTCGGTTAAGCGGAATATTGTGCCATTGTAGGCTCTAATGCCTTCAAATACGCCGTCTCCATAAAGAAAACCGTGGTCAAACACCGAAATTTTGGCATGCTCTTTTTCATAGAACATGCCGTCTATGTAAACGTAAGACATGCGCTCCCCGCTATTTGACAATCGCTTCGATTTTCTCCTTGAGCGCATCGGCTTCGAATGGCTTTACCAAATAATTGCAGGCACCATTTTGAATGGCTTCTACAATCTTTGTTTTTTCCGCTTCGGATGTCACCATCATAACCGGGATAGCTTTGGTAGCAGGGTTGTTCTTTATAGCTTTCAGGGCTTCAATGCCTGTCATGTTAGGCATGTTCCAGTCCATAAGCGTTAGCTGAACATCCGGATTTTGGCGGAGTTTTTCAAGAGCATCAGCTCCGTCTTCCGCTTCGATCACGTCTGTATAACCTAGGCTCCCAAGCGTATTCTTCTGAATACGGCGCATTGTAGAGGAGTCATCGACTAATAATATTTTCATTTTTTACCTCACTGAGTTTGAATTATTTGTCCACCATGCTTACTTCCATGACAAAGCTGCCCAGTTCGGTATCAAATGGGATACACATAACCGGTGCTTCTTTTGGCATATCAACTACATGTCCTTGACCTCGCACTATGCTCGGCAAGGATATGGACAAGTGCAATGTTTGCAAGTCCTTTTTTGCAAACCCTGTTATTATATTGGCTATCTCGCCAATGCAGTCAGCAACGCTGGCATTCAATTCTTTGATTTCTTCGCCCAAAAATTTTGAGCATATTTTTAAAGCTGTAGCTAGAGGGTATGCCATAACAACGGCTCCTCTTATATCGCCGGAAAGCCCAATGACACCTGAAATGTCTGCATTGTTAGGTT
This sequence comes from Candidatus Fibrimonadales bacterium, assembly GCA_009788135.1. Classification (GTDB taxonomy): domain Bacteria; phylum Fibrobacterota; class Fibrobacteria; order Fibrobacterales; family Fibrobacteraceae; genus Fibrimonas. The sequence continues at coordinate 1,342 of WQSA01000086.1, read as the reverse complement.
CTTTGCGCAAATAAAGTTTGCCGGGCGTAACTGTGATGCCAACCATAGTTTTGAAGGTTTCAATGGTGGACTTTAGGAACGGATTAATATGTTCAGCTTTCATGCAAGCAAATATAGTAAATATTAAAGNGGTTTGCAAGGGTTGCTAGCTACAGCCCTTGACAATTTCTCTATTTATTGCTATATTTGTGTTGCTTTTGTTATATCGCCCTCATCGTCTAGAGGTTAGGACATGGGACTTTCAATCCCAGAACAGGGGTTCAATTCCCCTTGAGGGTAGTTGTCTAATATAGACCTGCATGTACACACAATCCATTCAGACGGAACCCTTACGGTAGAGGCTCTGTTAAATTTAGCAGTATCCAAAGGTTTAACCTGCATTTCAATAACCGATCACGACACATTCGATGCTTATGCCACTGCGCCGGAAATTGCCAAGAGCCTTGGGGTGGAGCTCGTGACTGGCATTGAAATCAGTTCTGTAAGCGATGGGCGGGATATTCACATATTGGGTTATTTTTGCGATGTTGGGAATGCAGAGCTTTTGGCCGCTCTTGAAAGCCAGCGGGAAAAGCGCAAAGATAGAGTTAAGGCAATCCTCGAAAAATTGCGGAATCTTGGGCTAAAATTGAGCTACGAGCAGGTTGAGCAGCAATGCTTGGGAGCTAGCATCAGTAGGCCTCATATAGCTTCTGCTATGGTTGAGGCCAGGCATGTCAATTCTTTTTCGGAGGCTTTTGACCTGTATTTAAAGGAAGGCGCTGCCGCTTATTGCCCGCCAAGGGGGCTTTCATCGGAAGATGCTATTTCGCTTATAAAGAAATCAGGAGGGCTTGCGGTTATGGCTCATCCCGAATACACAAATGCGGATGAATTGATTCCGAGGCTTGTGAAATATGGCATTGCGGGGCTTGAGGTTTACAATTATAAAACGACAAAGAGCGTAAAGAAATACAAAAATATTGCGAAAAGGCACGGGCTTATTGAAACTGGCGGTAGCGATTTTCATGGGGGACCTAGCACGCTAGGCTTGCAAAAATTGCCGTATTCCATAGTCGAGAAATTGAGAGCAAAGCTTCAATAGCTAGCTTTCATAGCTGGCTTCGATGATAAAACAGCCTATATCGCTCTCAAAAGGTACGCATATAACGGGAACTCCTGCTGAAATGCCAGCTTGATTTTGCACAACGCTTGGCAATGATATTGAGAATATCATAGATTTCAGTTCCTGTTTTGCGAAGCCTGTGACTATATTTGTCAATTCTCCTATGCAATCTATTACGTCTGCATTCATTTCCCTTATTTCTTCCTTTAAGAATTTTGAGCAGATTTTTATAGCCGT
>WQSA01000085.1 GCA_009788135.1 Candidatus Fibrimonadales bacterium | reverse complement strand
TGCTTTTAACAATTTCTTTTGCCGGTCCGGTTTCTTACTACGGCGAACTTAAGGTTCGCCCCAATACCCCGTTTATAGATGGCGCAAAAACAAAGATCAGGGCGCAAATTAGAGGAGTTAGCTTTGGCTGGAGCAACACAGGCTGGGAAAGCGAGAGTTTTTACAATGCAAATGCCGTTGAGCGCATGGCAAAGGATTGGAAGGCAGAGCTTGTGCGCGCAGCCTATGGGGCCACGCGCCTTGGATTTACCGAGACGGATGCCATAGCCAATCGCAAGAGAGTAGAAACAATAGTAGAGGCAGCCATAGAGAATGATGTTTTTGCAATTATAGACTGGCATTCGCATTATGCTCACAATGAACTGGAGCAAGCTTCGGAATTTTTTGCATATATGGCGCAGAAATATGGCGAATACGACAATGTGATATTTGAACTTTACAATGAACCTCTCAATATGAATTGGGATGATATAAAAGCTTATTCCGAGCAGATAATTCCGATAATACGAAAACATTCAGACAACCTTATCCTCGTAGGTACTCCCTTTTATTCCCAAAAAATTCAAGATGTGATAGGCAGAAAAATCAGAGATGCCAATATAGCTTATGTCGTGCATTTTTATGCAGCCAGCCACTACGTGGATTTTTGGAGCGAAGATATGAATAAAGCTATAAACGATACAATCCCAATTTTTATAACNGAATACGGCACAACCAATGCAGACGGGGGTTGCAGTCCCATAGCTTATGGGGATTGTTCCGCCGACCATTACAATACGCACAATGCCGAACGTTCCGATGCCTGGCATGCTTATATGGATAGCAAAAAGATATCTTCCGTAGCTTGGAATATAAACGATAAATACGAGGGATCGGCGTTTTTCGGCGCTGTTCCAATGCGGGGCGGCGGGGCTTTTGACCAAAGCTCGCCTGAAAACTGGTCAGATACAACAAAAATGACAGAGTCTGGCAAATACGTATTCAAAAAGCTAAACGAATACTACAAAACAGCCCCCTGGAATTCCGATGCTGTATCCATAAAGAGCTTATATAACAAGCTCCCCGAATTTCAGCCTGCCGCGTCTTACGAATTATATACGCTCCAAGGCAAGCTGGTTCGCGAGCCTTCAGACAATGGCGTTTATATTCTGATTACGCGGCAAAATGGCGCTGTAAAATCGAAGATTTTAAGAGTTGTAAAATGAATTATTTACTATATTTATGTTCATGATTTTCTTTGCGGCATTGTTTTTATGTTTTACCAGCGCTTTTTCCGCTTTTAGCGATTATAGGGACAGAGATTCTCAGCGCTTTTTGCCAAAAACAGTTAAGCCCTTCCGTGCAGATCAGGATGTGGTTACAATCATAATGCGAGAAAGCATTCCCAGAGGCGGCGGTTACACCTACCAATATCCGCGCGAAAACCCGGAACCGTTCTTTACGGATAAATACGCTATGGAAGGCGATTTGTCCATGGAAATAGAATTAATAGCAAGCGATTATTCTGGCGTTGCCATTTGCATAGCCGGCTCTGCTAATATAGAACCGTATTTGGAAGAAGGCGTTTTGCAATTTTGGATTAAAGGTTCTCAAGGCGGGGAAATAGCTCAATACGTGCTTGTGGATGACGGCGTGAAGAGCGGCGGGGAGTCTATGCAGGTGAAAATAGGTTCCAAAAGCTTTGGCGATATAACAACCGAGTGGCAGAGAATCACAATACCCCTTAAACTGTTTGGAACCACAGGCGTTTACTGGGATGCCAAAAACCTGAGAGAGGTTATGCTGCCTTTTTCCTGGAATAATGTAAAAGGCTTTAGAATAGAAGTTCGCAAAGATGAAAACAAGTATTTCAAAGTTTGGCTTGACGATATAGTGATTAAGAAGGTCGGCGAAGAATATCAGGGCCCGGCTGGTTATCCGTTCCGCAATGTTCTGTGAGGATTGCATGAGAGTTAAATTATTCTGTTTGTTATTTCTAGCGTCCGCAGTTTGGGCACAAAATGTGGAAGATCGTTTGGATTCTCTTGGAGAATACAATGCTTCTACGGTTATAGGCAAAGATGATTCCCCAGTTGCTGTTTCCGGTGATCTTGCCGTTCGGTTCGGGCATTATGAATATCTAAAGGTTCCAACCCTGCAAGGCAAAGAAAGAATGCGCACCTTTGTCAGTTCTGCATTGAGNGCTTTTATAGCGGTTTCTCCGGCATCTTATTTAACCGTGTTTTCCAATCTTTACTTGCCATTTGATTTTGGCGGTTACTATACAAATAGCCAGGCTTTTCAACCTAACAGGGAAAATTTTGGCAATACTGGGGAAAGGGTGCAATGGTTNCATCCGTCAACGGATTTTTATGGAGCGTCTATAGCGGAAAACATGATTGCAGGCATGGATATGCGTGGCGGTTCGTTTGGCGCAACTTTTTTTATGGGNGGAGTTATCTGGACTTCTCAAAGCCCGCTAAGCATTTATGAACGCGAAACCAGCCCGCGTTTTGTTTCTCAATACGAGCTTTACGAAGAGGAAAAAGTTGTTAGCACCTATTATAAGGAAAAGAGCTTCAAACCTGTAAAAGAAGGCGGCAGAGCGTTTTGGACAAATAGACCTTTTGGCGGCATGTTATTGGATGTGCATACCTTGCCTTGGGATTTGAAAGCCCAGTTGATGCTTTCTCAGCCTGCAAATATAGATATAGGAACCAGAGATGGCTTGCGCATTAACACCAGAGATAATAGCGAATTGGCTATGGTGGGAACTTACGATAATCGCGGCACTGTTATAGCCGGGCGTTTTGCTAAGGAAAAAATTGAATTTGGGCAGGCGAGTTTGACTTTGGGCGCAAATTATATGGGCGCCAATTTTGACCCGGAGCAAATATATGAAACTAATGTTTATCCATTTATCCGTTATCCAGACAGTAGCTTGAAATATGAGAATCTGCACGTTGCCACATTGGATTTGAAAGGTAATTTAACTCCGCAGTTCTTTTTGTCTTTTGACTTGGCGGTTAGCTGGGACGATAGCACTATTTTTCGCCCTACTGAGTCCTGCGATGTTTTTCTCCGTACCTCTAATTGCTATGATCCTACCAAGTATAGTTCTGCAAAATCCAGCCCGGCCTTTGGCTTTTACGTAAAGGCCCAAGACAAGCATTGGGAGCCCATAACCATGGAGCTTATTTATTTGCCCAAAGATTTTTATTCGCCGTATTCGATGTCCAATCCCGATAGAGTTGCTTCTTGGCGCAAAGACCAGTTTTATGCCGGCGCTGGAACTTTCCGGTATGGGCCAAATATTATGGGTGTTAACATAAAATTGGAGCCAGAATTTAATAGAGGGCGTTTTGATGTGCAATACGGCATTCATCGTCAGGTTGAAGATGGAGCCGACATAATAAGCTTTAAATATAATTTAGTTGGAAGATATTTATGGGAAACTTCCACTAGTTGGACTAAACACAAGCCTTTCTTCCACTCAGATTCCGCTTATTGGGGTAGCGACCAGTCGAGACGTTACACTTACAGAGTGGCAGGCCCCAGAGGCAGTCAAGCTGCAGGCAATTCTCCTTATAAACTAAGCGACCAAAGAGGAGGGTTGCGTAGCGGATATGGAGAAACATGGGATTCTTTTACGCCTTATGAAAATTCTCAGGATGCGCTTTATTGTGCGCAGTTTAATTTTTATACTGTCAATTCTGGAGATACTCCTGTAACTTGCAATATGCCTACAAGCGTAAAGTGGAATTCTTCTGTGGTTGCAGATATAGGTTATGATATAGGGCACTGGTTTAATACAGATAGAAGCATAATGCTTTCTCTTTATACTGCGCTTTCTGGAGTTTCAAGGTCTTTTGTTCCTGTAGCTTACACAGATAAATATTCAAGCGATATGCTTATGTGGAATTGGTTTGTGCAATCAGAACCTGCTATTGCAATCACCCCGAATTTGCACGGAGTTTTGATTTTTGGTATGGAAATGTTCCGTGCAGAAAAAGCTTATGCTGCAATTAGCTTAGGGACTAATCCGGGTACAGCTTACGGCAATTTATATCCAGATGGAGGTTATGATTATAAACTTTCTCCAATAAATATTTTGCAAACCTCGCTTGGTTTTGGTTTTGATTGGGATTTTGCTGCGCGCGCAGGTTTGCATTTCCGTTATAGATATATGACTAATAAAGATGAATTCTTGCCGCAGAATGATTGGAAAGTTCACTATATTCAAGCCGAAACAAAGGTTTGGTTTTAAAGCGAGGCGTGAGATATGAATAAAAAGCTGATTTTTGCCGTTTTCTTCTTTTGCTTCCTTGCTTTTGCAAATGCTGAGCAACAGGAAATAGATAACAGAATTGAAGATATTAACGCTCGCAAGGGAATTGAAATAGGGGGGACTGTTAGGAGTGCCTCTTTTAACTCTTATTTTGAATCTCCTCAAGAAAAACCTAATGCAAATGTGGGCACGTTTGAAGGTATTTTTACAAATAAAATGCCAAACCATGAAATCTCGGAATTTGTTCAGGTGGATTTGGATTTTAAGTTTCGCCCATGGGATGTTATTAGCGCTAACTTGAAACTGCGTTTAGGGGCTGGGATGCAGGAGTATTTTGCCGCAGCTTCTACAATAGTCGCTGTTCCGTGGATGAATATTGAAGGCAATTGGGGCGAGAGTTTTTATTGGGTTGTGGGGGATTTCCGCCAGTCTTATTCTCCGCTCACTCTTTATATGCCGGGTTTTGACATTATGTATGAGCCTGTGGCATTTGCACGAAAAAGGGAAATGGCTCAGAAAGAGGCTTTGATAGATGGCAATCAAAGAAATTTGCAGGGTTTCAATCTGCAATTCCGCCCGCAATTGGGGGAAACTTTGGGCGAACTTCGCATAGAGGCGTTGGGAGCAAGGCTTCGCCGTGCTGGTTTTTTGGATGCGAGCGGCGCAATGGGCAATATGCTCCCTAACGAAGGCATTGCTGGAGCAACGCAGGCAGGACGTTTTGACAAATTTTTGTTAGCTGGCAACTTGGAATTTTTGCCTCTCAATAAAAATCTGTTGATAGGCGGTACTTATTTATATATATTTGACGATAAAAAATCTGCCAAATATTATGAATGCCCAAACTGCCGGTTAAGGCCTTTTGACAAAGAATTTTTGCTCAATACTCTGGATTCCCTGCCTCAAAAAACCATTGTGTTTGCAGGGCGTGCAGGAGCAGATGTAGCTGGCATGCTTGAAACCGATTTTTTGGTAGCAAACATAATTGGCGAATTTGCAATGTCTAACGACAAAATTTATTCCATACAGCCTGTAACGGATGAGGACGATAACATTATAGGCTTAACAAATAAAAGCAAGCGGGAATCCGGTCAGGCAATATTGGTTCAGATGGACTTTGGTTATAAAGGCGCCGTGGATGTTGTTCTTTCAAGTTCCCTTATTCGCAATGATTCTGCTTGGTTTAACAATGTTGCGCAATCCCCTTCGTTTTTTGCAAGGCGGATATTGAACACAGATAAGGATGTGGGTTGTGGCAATGCGAATTGCAATAATCAAAATTTTAACTTGAGCAAATACGGAGTTTACTCTCCTCTTTATTCCACCTTTGACGCTCTTTATTTCTTTACGCCCAAGCATTCGCCTATGGATGCAGGTCTTAGTCCTGGAGCGCCTGGAGGCAGCACTTCTCAAACGATGAGTTATAATATTAGCCCTTATGCCAAAACATCATGGAATCCTTCTACTTTAACACGCGCAGAACTTGCTATATTGGAGGAATTTTCCGATCTCAATTTGCAGATGGTTTTGCCAAGCGGTTTTGCAACTTCTAACCGCGTAGGGTTTCAGGAAGTTTTAACAGTAAATTGGAAAAATCTTGCGGAAGCAAAAGCTTTGTTCGCAAATTATGAGCAGCTTTTGGCGAATTATGGATCAAAAACTGCAAAATATTCGGAATTTGGCGGAGGCGCGAAAGTAGATGTTTTGGGAATTTTAGGTTTTGAAAAACCTCTTGAATTAAGCGGCAGCTATAAAAATAGCTCTAAAGAGCAGGAATGGCGGTTGCATGGCAAGGCCGAATATGAAAGCGATTTTATAAATGCCAGCCTTTATTATCGTTTCTTTAGGAGGTTCGGTTTGACTTTAGGCTACCAGCAGATAAATTCCGATTTGAATGCGGCTGGAACTTTGCTTCAGAAAATGCAAGCTGAAGCCTTGGGTTTGCAAGTTCCTACGGGAGCTCTTTTGGGTACAAGGGTAGATCCTCTTAAAATAGTTCCTATTGTAAAAACCGTGCAAAATCAATGGATGGCAGGAATTGATTACACCGTAGCAAAGAATGCATGGCTTTCCATAAATTACGGTATTATGGGTGTTGAAAATACCTATAAATTGCAGGACGGCGATAAATACAGTTTTGTTGATGCAAACGGAATAATAAGCAGCNCAAGTACAAATTTGCCNGGTTATTTGGCTGTAAATGGAGTTGAGCCGGGCAAAACGGAGTTAAAGCATGAATTTTCGCGTAATATTCTTGAAGCAACCATCAATGTGGAGTTTTAAAGTATGAGATATGCCTTAATAGTTTTTGGTTTGTGTTTCAGCCTTTCTTTTGCTCAAGAAACTGTGCTTGCCGCTTTGGATAGCATAGAAGAAAACACTATAGGTTTTTCCTTGAACGGCAGNGCAAAAGCCGGAGCTTTGGGTTCTATTTTTGATTCCAAGGCATTNCNGGACGAAGAAAGCNTCTCTGAATATTCTGCGTTTACCGATTTTATATTGAGTATTTCCATTCGTCCGAGCAATGAGACAAAGGCCACTTTTGATTTGCGNTTTCATAAAGACTGGCAGTCTGCCTATCGCGAAGGCAATAATTCCCCGATAATAAGGTGGTGGTCTTATGATGGAAATATATTGAATAAAATGCTGAAATTCAACGTGGGAACAATGCGCGTAGCCTATACGCCTCTAACCATATATTTGCCCGAACCTGAGCTTATAATGGAGCCGGAGATATTCGCCTCTCTTAAAAAAGATGCCATGGAAGAGAGATATTTGGATGGCACAAATCGCAGGCTTTTGCAGGGTTTGAACCTTGAATTTGGCACTTCTGCAGGCGTGCTTGATAAAATATTTGTGCAGGGAACCATTGCGCGCTTGCGTAGAATTGCGGATGGTACGGACAGAGTATCCTTTGATTATGACCCGAATAAAGACAGGTTTGCAGCAGGTGCGCGCGTTGGCGTAGAAGCTTTTGGCCTTTACGCCGGGGTGAATGATATTTATGCCTTTAATAGGTATGGCAGTTCAATGAAAAATGTAAACTTTGATTCTTTGGTAAATTTTGAAAACAATAATGTATTGAGCCTTGAATTGAATTATAACAGCAAAAAATTGCTTTCTGGTCCTTTAAATTTTGGCATTGGCGCAGAATATGCTATTTCTAATTGGAGTCACTACCAGCAAAAAAGAGTAGATGCGGCTCCTAGGACATCTTTGGCTTTTGTTCAGCTCGATACTCTAATTGCTATTTTAGGCCCACTAAATCCAACTGCCAATGCTCCGCAAAATCGCAACAATTCTTATCTATATTACAGAACCGCAGTGCCTAGCGGAGTCGATCGTTTCGCTTATGAACTTTCCAAGGTGAGTTCCTTGGAAAATAAAGGGGCTTTGCTTGCCCAAGCTTTTGTGTCTTTTGACCAGAAACCATTTGAGGCAAAACTCTCTGGCAATTTCATAAATATAAACAAGGATTTTGAAGCGGAACTTGCCGCTTCGCCAGCATTTTTGCCCAATTTGCCCATATTGAACAGCGATGCCAATTTGGAATATAATTTGAAGCAATTCCGGACAGGTTCCTTGGAAAATATGTATTATTCTCTTTATTATACACTGCCTTTAAGTGCTATGACAATAGTTAACGGCCAGCAAGGAAGAGTCGGCAATGTAATTCCTCCTGAAAGTGGAACAAATATATCTCTTTTCCAGTCAGGAAATTTGGCCAATAACTATAAGTTTGCCCATTACTATCGCAATGCATATACGCAGCAGACATATACCCGTTTTGAGCGCAGCACGGATGATAGATTTTCATACTTGGATCCTTCCATAAATATGGCCCTGCCTTATGGATTTGCCACTCCGGATAGAAAGGGAGGCGATGCGGACTTTAATTTTGTTTGGAACAAGGCAATTAATGTTAAGGGCATATTTGGTTCTTATTCTTCTGAGTTTGCAAAATACAGCCGTTTTGGCGGCGGCGTGGAAGTCAATTTGGCCCGTTTGGCGGAGCTGGAAAAAGCTCTGGTGATTTCGGGTTCCTATGAGCAGAGCAAAGAAGAAAAAGGTGCGTGGAACCCTCAGGCAGACCGTATTATGGCTGGCGTTAAAATAGGCATTTGGCGCGGGCTTTCTTTGATAGGAGGGTATCAGCANCTTTCAAAANAATTTAAGAATCCTTATATTTTGGTTGATGAGCCGGATGCAGGTTATCTGGCCATAGACAAAACTAGCGAAATNCTGGCAATAGGCGGGCCGCAAATTAAAATCAGCGAAAGAGCAAATTTCTCTCTGCAAGGCGGGTTGCTTGCTAATTCAATTTCCTTTACATTGGATGGAGAGAAAAATAATATTGATTTGGAGAAGCTGATTATGTCTGGTTTGGTAACGGTAAAGTTTTAAGGAGAGGCGTCTATGAAAAAAGAATTATCAGTTTTCTTGTGTGCGGTTGCGGCTCTGTCTTTTTGTTCTTGTTCTGATATGGATGTGAGCCAAGAAGAGAAGTATAGTTTGCCAAGCGATTTTGACTGGCAGGTATATGCTGAGATAAATAAAGATGTTGCGATGAGCCAGATTATAATGGATATCAGGGAAAATAACAGAGCGTATAGAGGAGAAGGCGAATCAGCAGCCGATTCTACGGCAAAGGCAGTGAGCAATTGCGCCAATCTTCTTTCTGATAATGAATTTGCGAAAAAAGTTTATTTGAATTATGCAGCTTGCCCTAAACAGGGTTGGGTTCAGGGAGACAGATGTCCTGGGGGCAGGCCGATTTTCTCGAACAACGATGGCGATATAGCGTCATGGCAGTGCGGCGATTGCTGGCGCGGAGGCTGGGACGACCTTAGCGAGAAAGATAAAGAATGTTTGAGCTATGACCCCGATGTTGACGAGTGGAAGCCGTGGTGCAATAGTATGCCAAGCACTCTTGAATCTATTTTACCGGAAGAATTGGCTAAATTCAACGGAGCAACTTCAGCTTTTGCGCCGCTTAGGCTAATGTGTTTTTTTATGCCCAAGGCAGAGAGGCTTGAAGATGCGGAGAATTATTTGAAAAGTTATTATTATTCGAATGGCAATACAGTCGTTTATGGCTCTAAATTTGATTCGACTCTTGT
>WQSA01000084.1 GCA_009788135.1 Candidatus Fibrimonadales bacterium | reverse complement strand
TCAAATAACTACTTGACACCGGAGGAAAAAGATTCTATATTTGTGAGTAACAATTCATCTGTCGCTTAACTTAATCTACATTTTTTCCGGGACAGTTCACAGCTTTCGGCAAGGCACGCCGCTTCTTCCGAATCAGGAGGCAGCAAAGACATTATGTTGTCTCTGGTAAGAATGGTATAACCGCTCGGCAGCGCTTCACGGGCCCTCGTGCGAAGCTCGTCCGTCAAATGGCGGTATTCCGATATCTTCAAATCCATTTCTCCGCTGGGAACTATTTCCAAGACGGCAACGGTGCCGGCTGCATAAGATGAAACTGCAATAAACAGGATTAATTGTATATAACGCATAGCGTAGAAACTAGAAATTGTATTGACAAGGAATTATACGTACGGAATTCGATGCAAAACGGGCAATTTTCCCCATAATTCTGAACTATTTTCATATTTTTTTATTTTTTTGCATTTTTTTCCGGATTTTTCTTTTAAAAAGCGTCTAAGTAGTATGAACCTACAAGACTCTCTCTCGTTTTTCTTTTTTGGGAACGTTTGCACCGGTTGCGGACGCAGTTCCCAAAAACTTGACCCCTGGCTTTGCCCCGATTGCAAAGAAGAGCTAATAGCCTGCGGCGAACATCCACTTTGGCCCGGAAAAGAGGACGCAATATGCCTTTTTCCCATGAATTCCCTGACAAGGAGACTCATTTTGGCCATGAAATATAAGGGTATGCAAAAAATAGCCTCATATTTGGTGGCTAATTCCTCAGTTGGCCGCAAAGGAGAAGCTCTGCAAATCTTGGAAAGCTGGGGAAAAAATATGCCTTTTCTACCCGTGCCCGTGCACAACGCGCGAATGCGAGAACGAGGCTACAACCAATGCGAACAAGCCGCTCTTGAACTTTCGCTGCATTGCAAAGGAAAATTGCAAACAAATGTCCTGAAAAGGCGGATTTACAAGCCCTCGCAAACCTTGCTCGGAAGCAACGCCCGCTCTCTAAATGTAGCCGGAGCCTTTCAAGCCAAAAGCGCAGAAATGCTAAAATTGCCTCCGCAAAACGGAATTGTTGTTGTTGACGATGTTTACACAACAGGCGCAACCACATCTTCCTGCTCCAGAGCGCTAAAAAGAGCGGGCTTTGAGAATATCAAAGTCTGCACCCTGCTTTACGAACTCCCAGCAAGCGCAGCAGCAGACATAGCCGCAGATAAAACATTGGGATGGCGAACTGAAGAAGAATAAATGTGGAACTTCGTTTTTTAGTGGAGAGTGGAGAGTGGAGAGTTAGGCAAATTTAAAAGCCTTAATCTATGAACTTTTTCACTCTCAACTCTCAACTCTCAACTTTCCTTAGTGACCCAAACCTTGCCCGCTTCCACGAAGTCTATTTTCACAGAAGTTCCAGCTTCTATAAAATCGCTTCTGGACTGGGCATCCAACATCTTATCGCCGAATTTTGCATGGCCGCTTGGACGCAAATCGGTCAAAGCTACGCCTATATCTCCTTTTTTTACCTCATCCACAAATTCCTCAACCGGAGAATAAGCTTTGGATAAATCGGTTTTGAGAATAGGCGTAAATCTCTCCGGCAACACCGGGAGCAAATATCTTGAAACCAAAATGGGCAAAGAAGTTGCAAGCACTGCGCATAGCATTATGTACATCAAGCCATATTGCCAATTCGCAAGAGTGCGAACTTCCGGCGCAAAAGCTGGCAAGTTTGAAATATCAAAAGACATAGCCAATGCCGCTATAAAACAAATTATGCCAAGCACGCCGCAAATAAACAGCCCGGGCAAAACGAAAATCTCAAGGAGCATAAGCACAATGCCCAAAACAAGCAAAACAAGCGGCAGCTTATCGTGCAGACTGCTCGCATATTGCCCCAAAAATACCAACGCTATAAGCGTAACNCCAATAATTCCNAACACTCCGAAACCCGGAGTTTTAAATTCCATGTAAAGCAGNCCAAAGCCCACAATCATAAGCAGTCCGGATATCGCACCCATAAATCTCGTAAGCTTTTCTGCCCATGAAATTTGAATNACTATNGTTTTTGCTATGCCCAATTCTTTTTTGAAATTCTCTATGTTCTCAGGAGTTCCTTGCGAAAATTTCAAGCGCTGAGCTTCTTCGTTTGTCATGGTCAAAAGCTCGCCTACCCTTACAAGAGTTTTTCTAGTCCATTTTTTCAGTTCTTCTTCCGACATATCATTCANTTCAATGGCATTTATATAAATCACGGTATCTTTGCCGGAAAGCTCTATAACNCCTAAATCCGGGCTAACAAAAGCTTCTGAAAGCAAGCGNGGATGCCCATTGCGNTCNGCCAAATTGCGAAACTTTGCTCTTAGCGGNGATTGTATTTTTTCGCCAACAATTTGCGGCTGGCCGTCTGAGCTTTGCACAATGGGAGCGCAGTCTCCGATGGTTGTGCTGGGAAGCATATAGAGCTTGTCGCTGGCAAGAGCGATTAGAGCTCCTGCGCTTATGGCTTTTTTTTGCACCAGCGCTACGGTTGGAATTTTGAGGGCTGTTATGGTATCAACAATTTCAAAGGCGGCATCCAGGCGTCCGCCAAAAGTGTTTATTTCAAAGACAATCAAATCCGGATTTTTGGCAACGGCCTCCGCTATGGCACGACCTATGTAATCATTCATGCCAGGGTCAACATCGCCGTCAAGGGTTATCCAAGCGGCAGTTTTGCCATCTTCTGCTGCAAGGGCTAAGGAAAAGGAGAAGAAGATTGAGAGAATAATACGAAGCATTCAAAGACCCCTACTTTTTCTTGTCATTTAGCATTATGCTCACAATGTTTGCGATTTTTTTCGCAGCCTCATCGCTTAGCTGTTTTGTTTGAGGCTGTGGCTTTCTGGGTCGCAAAATGAATTTATTATTGTCCATAAACCCTCTCAATTGACCATTCCATGCCGTCCGGAGCCTCGGATGCAAACTGAGACAAAACCGTGCCTGCGAACAATGCCATAAGCGCAAAGGCAACAACGGCCTTCTTTGCATTAGAGGCATAAGCAAAATAAAGGATGGAAGCTGTTACCACGCCTTCCNCAGCGCCAATCGCCAAGTGAATAGGCAGCATTGANGCCGCAAAAGCCGCAAACGGAAGCCCTGCAATACCGGAGACATATGTTTGAAGCACNACGCCAAATGCGCCGAGCTGCAACCCTGCAATTACCGCCAGCACGGATGCGAGCGACATATTCTTTTTTGCAAGCGGCTCAAAAATCAGCGGATAGACTATCAGGCATGGGATAACGCCCAGATTGAAAATATTGCAACCCAGAGCGAGCAAGCCTCCATCTGCAAAGGCAAGGCATTGAATTATCAACACCGCAGACATGCAAAGGAGAGCCGGAAAGGCTCCAATCATGGCGGCAAGCAATATGCCTCCGGTTATGTGTCCGCTGGAGCCGGTTTCGGGAATTGCAAAGTTGACCATTTGGGCGGCAAATATAAATGCGCTCATAACAGCCATCATAGGAAGCTTTTCCTTGCTGAAACTGGATTTTTTTACGGAATAAGCAATGGCAACAGCGCTTGCGGCGCACATTGCTATCCCAACGGTAGGCGAAATTAAATCATCTGACATGTGCATGAGATATAATTTAGAAAAAAAGAAACTTTTAAAATATCACCAACAGCCACATCCCAAACACAAGCCCCGTTACGAACAGCGCTGCGTAAGAGGCAAAAGAACCATTTTGCGCCAAGCGAACCCCGCGACCACACCAATGCAAAACCAAAGCGATAAAATCGCCAAGAGCGTCTATTATATAATGATCAAACGCCTTCAAAAATCCGGCAACGCCTTTTATCAAAAAATTGCGAGTGATTGAATAATATATCTCATCAAAATAAAATTTATTGTAAATTATTTTATACCACGGAGACCGAATATCAGACTCCAAAGCACCAACCACATCCGCATTTTTACGTGCATACAAAAACCACGCAATTGCAAGACCAAAAACACCCATCAAAGACGCCGCAATCGGCAACCACTCCACATGATGCCCCGAAAGATTTCCCAATACGCTATGCCCGGCAAAACCAGCCCCTGCCGCAGGAACAGCCAAAAGAACAATCGGGAACGTCATCCACGGATCTTCATGCTTTGCAACGTGCTCACTCCGAGACTGGCCGTGGAATGTCAAAAAGAACATTCTGAACATATAGAAAGCAGTCAAACCGCCAGTCAATAAACCTGCGAAAAACACGCCGTAATTGCCCGATATCCACGCAGAGAGCAAAATCTCATCCTTGCTCCAAAAACCAGAAAACGGCGGAATGCCAGCTATAGCCAAACAGCCTATCAAACAACTGAAATACGCAAATGGCATCTTCTTGCGAAGACCGCCCATCGCATCCAAGCTATTGCTGTGCACAGCGTGAATAACAGCCCCTGCAATCAAAAACAGCATGCACTTGAAAAATGCATGAGTGAAAACATGGAACATGGAAGCCGCATAACCGCCAACGCCAAGCGCAAACATCATATAACCCAACTGGCTAAGCGTTGAATACGCCAAAATCCGCTTTATATCTTTTTGAGTGCAAGCGATAATNGCAGCGAACAATGCCGTAAAAGCTCCTATAAACGCAGCNATTTCAAGCACAGGCCCAACGCTTCCGAAAAACGGAAACAGCCTGGCTGTNAAATACACGCCGGCAACAACCATCGTTGCGCTATGTATAATAGAACTTACAGGAGTCGGACCTTCCATCGCATTCGGAAGCCAAATNTGCAAAGGAAACATNGCGCTCTTGCCCCAAGCTCCCATAAATATAAAAACNGATGCCACTGCAAGCCATTGCCCCTGAGCGNCAGCGCCATTCCATTCCAAGAAATCATAGGTACCGAGAATTGCCCCAGACAAAATAATGCCGAGCAAAAAGAAACTGTCTGCAAAGCGGGTTAAAATAAACGCTTGCTTTGAAGCGGAAACCGCAGACGGCTTATGATACCAAAAACCTATGAGCAAATAACTTGAAACGCCAACAAGCTCCCAGAAAATATATATCTGAATTGCGTTTGAAGCAATAACCAATCCAAGCATTGAAAAAGCGAACAAACTGAGCAANGCGAAAAAACGCGCTGCAGACGGGTCNTCTTTCATATANCCNACGCTGTATATATTCACAAAAAACGCTATAACGCTGACAACCACGAGCATCATCACGGAAATCGGGTCGCAGTAAAAAGAAATTTTAAGAGATATTTCGCCAAGAGACAACCACTCCCAAGACCAAAGCGTTCCAGGCGTGCTATATTCCANTGCGAGCANCAATGCAAACACCATGGAGAGCAAAGCCATAAGTATGGAAGTATANCCCGCAAGNTTTCTCTTGTTCAACGGNCTGAGAAGCACTCCGTTAATTAAAAACGAAAGCAGCGGAAACAACAATATTAGCCAACTATATTTCATTTCAATCCCTTTTTAAAATATGCGGATGCGCAAAATCTTTGCGCAACGGCCAACCTTCAAAATTCTCTTCCGTAAATATGCGACGCAAGTCCGGATGCCCTTCAAAAGAAATTCCGAACATATCATAAACTTCGCGTTCTTTCCACTCCGCCGCAGGGTAAATTGCGGTAATGCTGGGAATATTGGGAAGTTCGTCTGGGCTTTCCGGGCGAGGCAAACTGCAGTGTGCAAAAATCTTGTGCCCATCGCTCAAGTTCATAACTTGCAAAACAACATCAAAATGGTCATTCCAGTCTATCGCTGTGACATCTATAAGATAATCATAATTCATTTCTGTTTTTAAAAAATTTGCGAACTGGAACCAATCTTCTTTTTTTATGTATAAATCTTCTGCAACGTATGGGTATTTTTTCTGAATTGGTTGCAATGCAGCGGATACAACAGGCGTTGCAACATACGGCACTTCGGGGAAATCTTCTTTTGGAAGCCTTGTCGGTTTGAATGTAGATTTATATTCCGGGTTCTTTTCCTTGAATTCTGCTCTGGCTTGAACCATTTCTTCGTCTTTTATTTTTTCAAGCTCTTCCCAGATTTTTCTTGCCGCTTCCCAACGGTCGCCATCGTCTTCGGTTCTGGCTTTTCCCTCTTGCCAGGGATTTCTGCTAGACTCCGTGGAACAAATCTTTTTTCTCAGTTCCAAAATTCCGTGGAACAGAGCCTCAGGGCGAGGCGGGCAGCCTGGCACAAAAACATCTACCGGAATAAGCAAGTCTGCACCTCGGACCACGCTGTAATTGTTGTACACAAATGGACCGCCGCTTATGGCACAGGCTCCCATGGCTATTGCATATTTTGGGCCGGGAATTTGCTCCCACAGAGCCACCATAGCAGGGGCCATTTTTTTGGTCACCGTGCCTGCTATAATAAATAAATCCGCTTGCCTTGGGCTTGCCCTGAACACCTCGCTTCCAAAACGGGCTATATCATAGCGAGCCATTGAACTGGACATCATCTCTATGGCGCAGCAACTTGTGCCGTAAGTGAGCGGCCACAGCGAGTTTGCCCGCGCCCAGTTTATAACCCAATCCATGGCGTCCACCAGGTATTTGCCGCCTGGAACAGGATCTAAAATTATTGGTGCAATATTTGTGATGCCCATAGGTAAAACTAATTTAGAAAACTATTTTTTAACAATTCTAAAACTTATATATCCAGCTCCTATGCTATTTCCCATATTATATGAATCAGGGTGTATTCCAATACGATATTCTAAATTATGAGTTCCCTTGACAACTCTTTCAAAATTATCAGAGCAATCCACAGGGCTTGGGTCATGCTGCGATGCCGGAAAAGGACCAAAGCAATCATTTGTCCATTCCCAATAACCATCTATTATCTGTATAGCATTTATGGCATACTCCCATTGCGCTTCCGTAGGCAATTTTATGGTTTCTGAGCCTAAACACATCTGAGCAGATAATTTCCTGCAAAATTCCGCAGCTTTATGCCATGTAACCCCTTCCACGGGAAGCATATCGTTATTTTCTCCAATTGAAGGACTTTCACCCATAATGGCTTTATATTGCCCTTGCGTAATAAGATTGGCGGATATAAGATAAGGGCTCAATGTTATATCCGTTGAGCCATGCACGTATGAATGTTCGGGAGGAACTTGCCAATTCACAAAATCTTCCAAACACCCGCTGCTGGAGCTAACCGCGCCGCTTGAAGAAGAGTCGCTCTCGCTTGGCGATGACCCAGAATTCCACGATCCCTCTACATTGCCGCACGCTATGAAAAGCAATCCGAAAAGCATTAACAATTTAGCCATTGCAAATAAGATAGAAAAAGTTTTTCTACATTCCTAATATGACTCCAGAGGAGGAAATAGCAAAGTCTCTTATAGACATTAATCCCAAGCTAGACGGAGAGCTTCTTGTGAAAACGTTGACTTTTGTGATAAACGCTCACAAAGGGCAAATGCGCAAAAGCGGGCTGCCTTACGTTATGCATCCTACAAGCGTAGCGAAAACCTTGGCCGAATTGAAAATGGATACCACAGTGATAGCCGCCGGGCTTTTGCACGACGTTGTGGAAGACACGGAATATTCAACAAAAGAAATACAGGAGAAATTCGGAACGGAAATAGCGGAAATGGTGGATAGCGTGACCAAAATATCCGATATACAAAAAGGAATAGACCGCACAGCCAAAACATTCAAAAAATTTCTGACATACGTTTCAAAACGTCCGCAAGTAATAGCGATTAAACTCGCAGATCGCTTGGACAACATGCATTCTCTGCAATACCTTGCGCCGGAAAGGCAAAAAGCTATAAGCGCAGAAACTCTGGATTTTTACGCTCCGCTTGCGCACCGCCTGGGGCTTTACTCATTCAAATTCGAGCTTGAAGATCTGGCTTTCAAATACCTGAACCCGGAAGAATACTCGGTAATAGAAAGTCACTTGCAACTGACCAGCAAAGAAAGAGAAGAATATATTCAGTCGATAATTTTTCCGCTGAACATAAAAATGAACCTGGAGCAACTGGACTGCGAAATACTTGGGCGTTCAAAGCATATATACAGCATACATGAAAAGATGAAGGCCAGAAACTGCAAAATAGACGATCTTTACGATATTTTCGCAATAAGAATTATAGTCAATCAAATTGCGGAATGCTATATGGCCCTTGGATATGTGCACAATTTGTGGATGCCGCTCTACAGCCGCTTTAAAGACTATGTAGCTCTTCCAAAGCCGAATTTGTACCAAAGCTTGCACACAACGGTTATAGGCCCGCAGGGGAAACTCGTTGAGGTTCAAATAAGAACCAAAGATATGAACGAAACCGCAGAATATGGCATGGCGGCGCACTGGGCATACAAATTCAATCTGAAAAAAGAAGAACTTGAGAAAAATATGGACTGGGTTAACAAGATAACCGTGATGCAAAACGAAATTCCAAGCTCTACGGAATTTTTGGGGTTCTTGCACGAAAGTCTTTTGCCGGAAGATTCTTACGCATGGACTCCGCAAGGGAAAAAAATCTCGTTGCCGCTGGGAGCCACCATTCTGGATTTTGCTTTTGCCGTGCATACGGATTTAGGGTTGCGCTGTTTGGGAGCCCGAGCTACAGGCAGGGTTTTGAGCATAGACGCTCTCATTCCAATCGGCGAAACAATTCAGATTTTGCAAAGCGATTCCCAGGAACCGCAGGAAACATGGCTTTCCGTAGCTAAAACTCCAAAAGCGCAAAACGCCATAAGGCATTGGCTGCGAAAAGCTTTGGCAGCTCAGTCCGTGCTTTTGGGGCAAAAGATTTGGCTAAAGGAATTGCACAATTTGAAAATAGCAAAGGAAAGTTACCCAGACGATACGGAGATTTGCAAAGCGTTCAATGCTCAAAGCATAAGTTCTTTTTACGAAAACTTGGGCAAAGGCGACATTCCGCTCAAGGATATTTTTGAATTTTTGAAGCAGTATTCGGATCATTCCTGGGCAAAGCTCAAGATTCTAAATGTATTCAGCTCAGACGGAGACGAGCCCATAGTCATAGGTCATAACGAAAGATTTCTGCTGAACTACGCTTCTTGCTGCAATCCGCTGCCTGGGGACCTTGTTGAGGGGATTATGAAAAGCGGCAAGGGAATAGAGATTCACAAGGAAGATTGCAAAGTTCTGAGCAAAATCCCTCAAAAACAGAGGCTTGCACTTCAATGGGAGGCTCCGGAAAGCGCGGCGCGAGAGCAAAAGTGCATTTTGCGAGTAGAGGCTATGGACAGGGTGTCAATAGAAAAGGACATTTTCAATACCATTGCAAAGCATAACGGCCTTGTAAAAAAAACTATTTTTGAGAGTAAGGACGGGCGGACTCATGGCAGGGTAGATTTGCTTGCATTTAATTCCGCTCAAATAAAGAACATTGAGCAATCGCTGCAAACGATTGC
>WQSA01000083.1 GCA_009788135.1 Candidatus Fibrimonadales bacterium | reverse complement strand
CGAGATTAATATCATCGCTGAACACCAGCAAATTTTCAGGTTTCACTTTGTAAAATGTCATCAAAGCTTGAACGCATTCGCCGCTCAAATTCATAAAAGTCTGAGGCTTTGCAAGCAGAATCTCTTTGCCGGCAATCTGAACCTTTTGAGTCTCCGCTTTGCATTCGCTTTTCCAAGCAGAACTTGCGGCAAGTCTGTCTATGGCCATAAACCCCAAATTATGCCGAGTATTAGCATACTTGGACCCCGGATTGCCTAAACCTACCGCTATGAGATGCATAGTTTCTTGTTTAGTTGAGAGTTGAGAGTTGAGAGTGGAGAGTTATTTTGCATATTTACTCCCTAAGTTATTTTTCGTTGTTTTCACTATGGCTGCAAGTAAACTGGTTAATTCGTTGCATTCTTTACGGTAATGTTGTTTTTTTTCAATAGGGATATAATCTGTATCAAATAATAAATCAATCCAATATAAAGTTTCATTTGCTTCTTTTAATGCAATGTTCATTTTATTTAAAAAGTCAGGTTTACTTTGAGCTTGTTGGGCTTCCCTAACATTTGCTCCTATACTAGTTCCACTTCTTAAAAATTGTTTACTCAAGACAAATTCTTTTTTTGTCTCACTTAAATACTTATATAACTGCACAACATTCACGGCAAAATTATAAGATTTTTCCGCAACGGTTCCTTTGTTTTCACTCTCAACTCTCAACTCTCAACTCTCCACTAATTTTTAATATCAAGTTGGCAAATTTCTCTGCCCGGTTATGAATTGCTTTACAAAAGGATTGCGCGTGTCTTTTATTTGCTCCACAGTGCCTATCTCAATTATGCGACCCTTGTAAAGCATGGCAATGCGATCTGCAACCTTGAATGCGCTCACCATATCGTGAGTCACTACTACGGAAGTCACGCCAAGCTTTAACTGCATATCTAAAATCAAATCGTTTATAACATCGGAAGTTATCGGGTCTAAGCCTGTTGTTGGCTCATCGTATAAAAGGATTTCAGGGCTTAGGGCTATGGCTCTCGCCAAAGCTACACGCTTTTTCATGCCGCCGGAAAGCTCGGATGGCATTTTTGTGCGAAACTCAGGCACAAGATTTATGAGCTTCAACTTTTCTGTTACTGTATCTTGAACCTGCTTTTCGGAAAGCTCGGGATGATGCTCCCTGAGCGCAAAGGCTATGTTCTCGCCCGTGTCCATGGAATCGAACAATGCGCCCATTTGAAAAAGCATGCCCATCTTTCTGCGAATTGTATGGGTATCGAAAAACTTTGGAGTGGAAATTGTGACGCCGTCAACGCTAACCTCGCCGGCATCCGGTTGCAAAAGACCTATCATGTGTTTTAATATAACAGACTTTCCGCCGCCGGATTGACCGATTATAACGATTGTCTCGCCGCGCCTAATGTCCAAGTTAACATCCAGGAGAACGTCCTGCTTACCAAAACTTTTACGCAAGTTGCGTAACTTAATGATAATGTCGTTTTCCTTGATGGCAACGTTAGGCATTATTTCTTTTTCGCGTCTTTTTTAGGCTCTTCTTTTTTCGCGGCAGGAGCAGCGGCAGCAGGAGCGGCAGCGGCTGGTGCGGCTGCAGCGGCGGCGGCAGGAGCAGCCTCAGCGGCGGCCTCGCGTCCTTTGGATATTGTGAAGATAACCGTGCGTTTTGGGGACACTAAAGATGCTTTGCCCAAATTCAGCTTTTCTGCATAGTAAGTGGTGTTGTTGGGCATTTCGGAAACGTCCAACTCTATGCTTGCCGGAATGTCTGTGGGCTTTGCAGACAGCTTTAGATAGTAGCTCTCCTGAGAAAGGCTGCCGCCCTGGTTTTTAACGCCTATAGGAATGCCGGAGAGGCGAACAGGAATGCGTACCGCAATCGGCGTGTTCTCATCTATCTTCAAAAAATCTATATGAATGATTTTTTGCGAGATATTGTGTTTTTGGTACTGATAGACTACGGCTGGGTTTCCGCCCTTGCCATCTATGACCAAATCCAGCAAAGTGTATCTTTTGCCGGGGGCAAGAACTGCCTCCAAGTCTTTTTCCGTAACGCTTATGGAAAGCGCCTCTGAACCTTTGCCATAATAAATGGCAGGTATGTTGCCTGTTTTGCGAGTACGGCCGCAATCACGCGATGAACCGGCAGTACGGGCTTTTGCATTAAGGGTTATTAGTTGCATAACATCTCCAATTTTGTGTCCTTTTTTATTGGGGTAGCTGGATTCGAACCAACGAATGGCGGAATCAAAACCCGCTGTCTTACCGCTTGACGATACCCCAAGGGAGATGTAAATATAGAATTTTTTAGACTTATTTTCAAGGGTTTGAGTTATTTTAATACAGAGTTTAGATCAAGTTGAGAGTTGAGAGTTGAGAATTGAGAGTTAGGAATGCTTAAAATCACCTATTTTTGAGTTTTTTCACTCTCCACTCTCAACTTTCCACTCTCAACTTACTAGATTTGCATTGTTATGTCTAAACCCATATCTTTAACTGGCATTAAACCCACTGGGACCCCGCATTTGGGAAATTACCTCGGCGCAATACGCCCGGCGCTTGAATTGCGGCAAAAATACGATACGGTCTATTTTATAGCGGACTATCATGCCTTGACAACCGTGCATAACAGGGAAGAAATGCGCAGCAATACCCACAAGGTAGCTGCAACCTGGCTCGCTCTGGGGTTAAATCCAGAAGAGGGCCTGTTTTACAAGCAAAGCGATATTCCGGAGATTTTTGAGCTTTCATGGCTTCTCTCGTGCTTTACGCCAAAGGGTTTTATGAACCGCGCTCACGCTTACAAAGACAAAGTCGCTAAAAATCAGGCTGCGGGCATGGACATTGATGACGGCGTTAATATGGGGCTTTACAGCTATCCATGCCTTATGGATGCGGATATTCTTATGTTTAAATCCGATGTTGTTCCGGTTGGCAAAGACCAAAAACAGCATGTTGAGTTTAGCCGTGATATTGCGGAGCGTTTTAACAAGCATTACGGCAAGGATGTCTTTGTTTTGCCGGAGCCTGTAATTCAGGCAGAAACCGATATTATTCCGGGCCTCGACGGGCGCAAAATGAGCAAGTCTTATGGCAATACCATTGAGATTTTTTTGGAGCCTAAGGAATTGAAGGCAAAGCTTGGGAAAATCGTAACGAATAGCCAGACCATAGAGGAACCCAAAGATCCGGAAAAGTGCAATGTATTCGCATTGTACAAGCTTTTTGCAAGCGAGGCCCAGGCAGAGGCTTTGGCTGCCAGATACCGAGCCGGCGGCATGGGATGGGGCCATGCAAAAGATGCGTTACGCGAGCTTTTGGAGGAGCATTTGGCAAAACCCAGGGAAAAATACAATGCGCTTTTGGCAGATACAACGCAAATAGACAAGATTTTAGCTCATGGAGCAGAAAAGGCCAGAGCTTTTGCCAAGCCTTTTATGCAGGAAATCAGAGATGCAGTGGGGATAATTTAAAGATTGAAAAAAGTCTGAGCTATGATTTTCAAGATTTAAGGATTTTTTTGATTTGTTCATAGTCATAGCCTTTTGCCATGAGGTCGAGGACTCTGGTTTCGCCACGAGTTTCACCGATGACAGCACCTTTTTCCATGCCATCCTCAACGCCTTCTTCATAGCTGACCTCGAGGGCCTCTTTCATATTCCAGCCAGTTAACAGCATATTCTCTACCTCCGACCCGTGACGGGTCAAAAAATCTGCAAAAACATTGCGGCTTATGCAGCTTTTGACGGCTGCCTTAGCTGCATCCTTTAAGCTCATAGCCTTGCAGTTTGCCCTGACTTCAGCTATGAACTCGCCGTAATCGCTTAGCGAGCGGCTTCTGGACACGATGTCTGTGTTCCTGCCCTTGTTTATGTTGTAGGCCTTCACCACCAATTCAAGATTCACATCGCTCTCGAATTCGAAGGACTCGGACAGCCTCATCTCGACATAGTCGTCCATTTCCTTTTCGCCGTTGTACAAAACTACAAATTCCGGAGTGGGTATTTTGACTTTTTTCTTCTTGTACAGATTCTTGCTGCTTGTTATAAGCTCGTATTCCCTAGCTACGTATATCAGCATCCTTAGCGGTATGTTCTCATTCACGGTCGATTGGTGCTCCATGAGTACGACGAGCTTGTCGTCTATCACGAAGGCGACGTCGTTGAGTTGTTCCATGAAGAGTGCGTCCGAGAGCGTTACCATCTCCACTTTGGCGTTTTCCGGGTATTTTCTGCCGGTTACGGCACAATATGCCTCCAATGCGTTTTCGGGCGTTCCGAAGCATTTTGTGAATACGCTGTCTTTGTAACTGCGGTTCATATAGACCTCCTATTTCTTGTCTATACCTTAGACGCTTTTTAAAAGAAAAATCCGGAAAAAAATGCATAAAAATGTGAAAACAATGAGTTTTGCTGCTCAAAAGTTCAGTAGAATTCATTTAAAAGCGGAGAAGTCAAAACTAATTTTGCTTATTCGCCATGAAAATCACACGAAAATGTAAAAAAAGTCCAAAAAATGTAATTTTTTTGTCTTTTTTTGTTTTTTTTATATATATTATAGGTTGTATAAACTTTATTGGAGGCTTTATGAATAGGTTTAAAATGATTGGCTTGGCAGTAGCTTTGGCCGTAACTATGTCTTTTGCGGCTAGGGGGTCTTTGTGGCATTCTAATACGGTGTATGGAATAGTTAAATTCCCATGGGTAGAATCTTGTTTAAAAACTGTTGACCCTACTCATGTTTTT
The DNA here is from genome assembly GCA_009788135.1 of Candidatus Fibrimonadales bacterium. Lineage (GTDB taxonomy): Bacteria > Fibrobacterota > Fibrobacteria > Fibrobacterales > Fibrobacteraceae > Fibrimonas. The sequence continues at coordinate 4,650 of WQSA01000083.1, read as the reverse complement.
GATGAGTATCCGGATCATATGTTCAATGAAGCAAACAAAGATGATATTTGTTTTAAAAAGCTTGGCGGTTGGTGGTTTGCCTATGTAGCTGGGCCAAGTGCAGGGGAAGATAGGATAGACTGTGGGCCAACTAGCCAGAAAAGTAGCACAACTAATTATGTAGAGGCTAAATTAGATGGTAAATGGCTGAGCTTTGTGGGACCTGATTATAACAGTTGCGAAGGACCAGAGATAACTGATCTTGAAGATGGAAGATCAAAGATGGAGGGTGGCCTTGAACTTAAATTGAGCATAGGTCCAGGGGATCCAGCGGGTTATCAGCCTGATATAGCATCATTTGCTGTTAATCTTAATTATGCAGATAATATAAATGGAAAATCTCCAAATCCATCCAGAGATTTAAAAAATAGGAAAGGCTTTTGCGTAACATATATTAGTGACCACGAAAATACTCTTGTGAAAGAAACTGGTTCTAATATCGGCATGGAGATTGGCTGGAATGAAGATCTTGCGACTGCTGGAACTAACAAAGAAGAACCTTATGACACGTGGTATGCTTTGCTCCCTGATGGGACTGGGGCTGCGCAAGTAGCAAGATTTACATGGGAAGGCACTTTGGATATTAATGATCAATACACGCCCAATACTATCGGCGATTTTGTACAGGACAACTGGGCTCCTGCACCTTATGGCATAGATGATGCAACTAAAAAGATGGTTGCGGTTAAATTCCGTCTTAAGGGATATGAACCTACAGTTGTTAATTTCAAACTGTTGCAGTTTGGCTGGTATGATGAATGCAACACAGACCCAGCTCCTAATCGTATTACTTCAGGCGCTAAAATTGCAAATGCTGTTAACTTCAATATGATTGGCAAAATTGCCTATATGACTGTTGCAAAGCCGGCTGCCGTTCAGGTGATTAATCTGCAGGGCAAGGTTGTTTACACTCAGACCTTGACTCCAACAAATCAAAGAATGAACTTGAACAATCTGCCCACAGGCGTTTACATGCTTCGCGTTCCGTCTCTTGGCTACACAAACAAGATTATTCTGAAATAAATAATAAATGAAAAAAGCCCCTGTTCATAGAACAGGGGCTTTTTGTTTATAAGAGTTATTCTTCCTCGGGGATTTGCGCTTTGAAGTAGTTAACAAAAAGATCGCCTTCGTTTTTTTCCGCTTCTTCGCTGTCGTATTCAACAAGCCACATAAATTTTACAACTTTCGAAATATCAAAAGGCTTGTCTTTATGTAGCCCCACGCCTGTAAGCTCATCTACGGGAATTATTACTGTAGCAGGCGTTTCTGTTTTTGGAATCTCATAATACCAGAAATCTACGTCGTCCGTGGACTGCGATACGGCACGGAACTTATGGGTTCCTCCATTGTATTTATAAGCAAAGGCTGAGATTCCATTAAGCAGCGTTGCATTTGTTATGTCTAAAGCGAGTGCAGCCAGATCGCCGTCTCCCTTTAGATTGTATTTCATCAACGTAATTGCTGGATCGCCGTCTATTGTCATAGTACTTGTTGTTGAGTTGTGGATAACGTAATGAAGAGGCGAATGCTGGCTTGTGAGAGTGTTTTGCAATATAGCGTCTGTTTGCGGAGGTTTGCTGGTGTAGCAATATCTTCCTCCTGGCGGTGGCTGGGTACCTGTGAATAATGGGCATTTAAGAACCGCTTTGCCGTCTTCGCCAATTATAGGTTCGCCATTTTCGTCTGTTGCCTCTTCCATATTCCAAAATAGAGTTAAATCTTCCGGAGAGCTGGCTTTTAAAGTGTAGCCGTATGCATGTTTGCCTCCAAAATTTTCTTCGGCGGCGGCGTTGTTCAAAAAGCCTGCTATAACTTTCTCAGTAATTTGCGGCCCGGTAGGCTCTTCCGAACTGCTGGAACTGGGCTCCGCTTCGGAACTGCTGGAGCTTTGCTCGTTGTTATCTTGCGAAGAACTGGAAATTTTCCCTTCGGAGTCGCTGGAGAGCAAAGATATCTCGTCTCCTCCCCAGTTATCTTTGCCTGAGCATGCAAAAAGCGCAAATATAGCGCCGACTGCAATTATTTTCTTTAACATGGTTGCCTCCCAAGGTGTTTTGTGATAAATATAGAAAAAAACGAAAAATATCACAAAAAAATGCATTTTTTTTAAAAAACAACCATTTTTTGCTATTTTCATTTTAAATAATCTATATTATATATATAAATCGAGGTTCTTATGAAAAATTACCCCTTAGCGATTGTATTCGCCTTTGTGTTCTCCTCAGCCGCCTTTGCAGGTCCGGTTAGCCATTTTGGTGCTTTAAAGGTTTGTGGCAATAATATTTGCGGTGGAACATCCACAACATCATCAACGAAAGTTCAGTTGAAAGGCCCGAGCTTGTTTTGGAGCGATGGTGAAGGTTCTGCTTACTATAGGCAGGAAGTTGTGGACTGGTTTGTTGATGAAATGNAAATTNGTATAATTCGCGCTGCAATGGCGATAAAGAACTACAAAGAAGGTTCTGAACCGATAAACGCTGCTGGNGGANTGAATGGTTATTTGCAGANTAACAAGGATGGTCAAAAAAACCTTATTAAAAAGGTAATAGATGCGGCCATATTAAACGATATATATGTGATAGTTGATTGGCATTCCCATGAAGCCCACAATGAAACTAGCGAAGCTACGGCTTTTTTCAGGGAAATGGCAACGGAATATAAAAATGTCCCGAATATAATATGGGAAATTTACAACGAGCCTGTTAGCGCACAAGCTGCTGCCATAACTAGTTATTCAAATACCGTTATAAAGGCAATTCGCGATGCGGGAAACAATAATCTCGTTTTGATAGGTAGTAACTTTTATAGCCAAAAACCGAGCGAACAGGCTAGCAATTATGGCACCACAACTAAAGCTCAGAGTGACAATGTAGCTTTTACCTTTCATTTTTATGCCGCTGAACATCCGCAAAGTGGAGGTATTGGCACTTCTGCAGCTGGTGCTAGAACTGCTGGTTATGCGGTGTTTGGAACCGAATGGGGTGCAGTTATGGCAAATGGAGATGGAAGTGTGAATACTAGCGCTTCAGATACTTGGACAAGTTGGATGGACAATAACGACGTTAGCAATTGTATGTGGAGTGCAAGTGCTGCTTTAAAAACAGGGGGCAATGCAAATAGTGGTATTCAAGGCTCTTCTATGTTTAAAGCTGGTACAAATTCCACAGCTCTTTCAACTAGTGATTTAGCTGGTTCTGGGACGTATTTTCGAACCTATATGACGGGATCAGGCAAAAAGAAATGGACCGATTACATACCGGCTTCTCATCCCAAATGCAAAGATATTACTACAAGCGTTGAAGACGGCCAGTCTGTTACTTTAACCAGCGCGCAGCTTGAATTGGACGGAGATATTTCGAATGTCAGCTCTGTGCCGTTCGGAGAGCTTTCAATTGCTGACGATAAAAAAAGCATCACATACAAAACTTCGGAGAAAGGTTCGGATGCTTCTCAGGTAAGGTTTATATACAAAGTGACCAAAGGCAGCGTCACCATTCAGAGCAAAGCTGTAATAAACATAACAAATAGACGGCCCATTTTGCCATCTGCAGGCCCTTTCAATGTTAGCCGCAGAGCTCCCAGAGGTTTGGATTTGGCTAGAGATTTAGCCGCTAAAAATCCTTCAGGTGGCGCTACGGGAATTGAATTTACGCAAGTTTCCGTGGAACCGGCGGGAATGGGAAGCGCTGTTATTGCGGGTTCTAAGAGGGATTCAGTAGTTTTTACTCCGGATCCGTCTCAGCGCGATGTTGAACTTGCCGAAGCAACGCTTAAATATACGGTTAAAAATACAGCAGACAATAGGAGCGCTTCGTCAAGCGTTGTTTTGAAGCTTAAAAATATGGCTCCTACAGGCGCTACCAAAAGAATCAACAGGCCAAATACGGGACCTATAACCTTGGCTATAGAAGATGTTGAAGGAAAAGATGCAGATGGCGATCCATTGTCATTTAGCAAAGCGTATTTGCATGAGCAATATCCTGGAACGCTTAGCAAAAGTGGCGATTCCTATGTATATACTCCTGCGCCTGATAAAACAGGCTTGGTCTCTTTGCTGGTTGTTTTAACGGATGGTACAGCTATTTCCTCTACAATCACATTGCATATAAATTTAACTGGAACTGGATCCCCTATAGGCACTCTTACGCCGCCAACGCAAATTCCTGACCATCAAGAGCCGGATCCTTGCGAAATAGATCCTTCTTCTTGCGAGCCCGATTTCATTATTTCCAGACCTGCGGGTAGCGGCTCTTTTGGCTTGAAGTCTATTGGTTCCGGCAGGGTAGAGCTTTCTTTTGCTCAAAGCGGCCATGCAAATCTGGAAGTCTATTCGCTTTCCGGGAAAAAAATGGGTACTTTGTTGAATAACTGGCAAAATGCTGGTTCAAGCGAGGTGTCCCTTAAGAATCTTAATCTGCAAAAAGGCATTTATATCTTGCGCTTAAAGCAAGGTTCGCAGGTCAAGACTCTAAGGATAGTTAATTGAGATCCATATTTTTTGGAGTTTTGCTTTTAACAATTTCTTTTGCCGGTCCGGTTTCTTACTACGGCGAACTTAAGGTTCGCCCCAATACCCCGTTTATAGATGGCGCAAAAACAAAGATCAGG
>WQSA01000082.1 GCA_009788135.1 Candidatus Fibrimonadales bacterium | reverse complement strand
AATTCATCATAATCAGGAAGAGCAAAATGCTGTGCATAGTCCTTGTGCGGGTAAGAATCGTGCATAAACAGGTAAATGCTTGAACTGTCTTTGAGCTTGAGCTCCAGCAATTCCTGTGGAATTTCCGTTGCGGTAAACTCATTCGGTTGGCTTATGGTTCTTTCTATGAAAACTGCGCAGTAAATGGTTGTGCAGGCAAAAAATATCATTAAAGCGTATTTTTGGGCAGAAAAGAAATAAACAAAATAAAAGAATACAAAGGTACACACAAACCTGGCAGTCCAATAACTTGGCATAACATTTGCCATATCCCTGAGCATGGGAAAAAACATCAGGGAAAGGATTAAGGCTGCTCCAATCCAGTACTTGAATAACAATGCAAATGCCAGCGACATGGCGAGCAAAATCGCAACATACACTTGCAAATCGTGGCCCACAAAATAAATAGTATTCAGCTTGTAAATTAAAGTGGCCGGGAACGCCGCTGCCGCAAGAACAAAAGCGATGTTGATAAGTTTTGGCTTGGGGAGAAAAAGTCCTCGCAGCGAAATTTTGGGCATCGTCAAATTCTTTGCCTTAAAAACCAATACATATCTTATAAAGCTGAACAATTGGTTGAAAGTCCAATATATCAAAAGCGCAGCGTTTGAATTATACAGCAGAACAAAAAATACCATCGCTATAAAAATGCCTTGCCTGCGTTCTTTGCTGCCCGCTTGCGAAGATATAAACACAGAAGCCACATTTATTACGGTCATTATTATCGGAAGCAAATTGGTGTCAAACAGCAAAAAGTCCGGCTTGCCCAAATCCCTCACAAAGAGAAAGGCTTCTCCGTTAAGCGGTTTTTTAGTCAGCACCTCATAAGCGGCAAACAGCATTGGAATTTGTATAAACAGGCTGGCCAGCGAGCGGAGCGAATAAAACGGATAATAAGAAAACGCCGTGTAAAGTTCCTTTAACTGCAGGTGTTTTATTTTGTCATTTTTTATCGTATTTATTTTGTCAATAAAAAAATCCAGTCTCTGCTTTATAGCGCGTTCCTTTCCTTCCAGAATTCCTGTTAAATAATAAAACGGCGCAAGAACCGCGCTCACAAAGGCAGATAGCAAAATCAAAGATATTCCGTAGCTGCCAGTTAAGCTATAAAAAAAATCTAATACCCAAATTAATGCAGATTGCAAGTAACTCATTCTTACATAAAAAAGGGGGGAACCTCCCCCCGTTAAATTATTCTATCGTTATCAAAGTTATGGAATGAACAGGGAATGTCACCACGGTGCCATCCTTTATGTCCATCGTAGATGCCTTTGGAGGATCTACCTTTATAACCTTGCTGGCATCTTTGCCCGGAGCAGACAAAACCTCTACCTTCGCTTTGCCGGCAAAGCCCGGTATCTTGAGCGTGCCTTTAATGGCTGTCCAGGGGCTCTTGTTTATAACAAGCAAGGTCTTCTTTTTGCCATTCTCCGAGAGATACGTAGTCAAGTTGTCATTGCCGCTATTGGACTCAACCAGCTTGCCGCGAACTCCGTCAGAGGCCATCTGGAAAGCGAAGTAAGACGGGCGAGGCTTGTTGCCGCCAATCTGCTCATCGTAAGAGCGGGAAAGATAACCGTAATCGCCGCCTTCCGGGGTTACATCGTTGTGAATATCCCAGTATTGAGCGCTTTCCGCTTTCACTTTCGCAAGCATGCCCAGGTAATCTGCTACAAACAAACCGTTAACCAAGGATATCGATTGCGGTCCGGGATTAAAGTCCACGCTGTTCCATTCTGTTAGCCAGACTTCCAGATTTTTCTTGGAATGCTTTTTGATGGTTTCCCTAACGCGCTGGTAAATGCCTTCCAATATCTGCGGCGAAGATAGCAGGGCAAAATCGTTTTCCTGGCCGTAATGCTGCGGATAATGATGAATGATAATAGCATCTGCCACATCGCCTGTCTGCTTAAGAACATTCTCATTCCACTCTCCATCCAACACGCCAATAACGCCAACCTTGATTTTCGGATCTGCTTTCTTCATGGCCAAGATAAACTCTCTTGCGCGCTTGCCGTAAGTAATGCCTTTGTCTTTGCCGTACTTATCGTAGTGAATGTGCCAATCGCCGTAAAGTTCGTTTCCTATTTCCCAGTGAATCACATTGGCCTTTTTCTTGTTGTTGGTGTAATCAACCCACTTGGCTGCTTTTTCCGCAGTTCCAGAGCCAAAGTTTGCGGTAAACATTGCTCTTACGCCAGACTTTTTGCACCATTCCAGATATTCATCGGTATCAACCATCCAGTCTTTGGCGCCAAGCACCTGTTCCCAGTCGTCTTCATCAGCACGGAGACCGCCAGGATAGCGAACTATGCCGTGGTTGATTCTTTTCACCTGAGTTACAGTTTCGTTTTTCAGCAAATCGCCATCCCACAATGCAGCGTTAATGCCGTATATATCAGGATTAACGGATGGGTTTATCACTTTGCCAAAGTCTCCGGAGATTGTCAAAGCCATTTCTGCCGCAACTTTCGGCTTCGGAGCTTCGCGCAAATTCGTCAATCTTACATTGTCTATCTGGAAGGAACCGGAAGTGCCTTCGCCGGTAGGCTTAAAGTCCAAAACCTTTACGCCGTCCAAATCAAAAACTCCGTTCTGCTTGGCCTCTGGCGGCTGGTAATACGGGAACTTTGTAAAGGAGCTGAACGGAACGAGAACCGTGCTTCTACCTTTTGGCCCGCCGGTATTGCTTACAAAAAGCTCTCTGTCTCTATCGCCTATCTGAACAGTGATGCTCTGCCAGGGCTTGTCGGTGTAAATATCAAACATTATGCCCCAGTGCTTTGTCCAATCGCTGAGATTCTTAGGAGCATTGCGCTTTTCAAAATCAAACAGAATGTCTACCCAGTCGCCAACAAAGAAATCGGTTATGTTCAGCGAGTTGCCGTCCAGATTGCCTTTGCCTATATTGAACTTGGCTCTGGATTTAGGACCAACCGAAGCTTCAAATGCCGGATTGTTCTCAAAGTCGTGAACAACCAAGTCTTTTTCCTTGCTATTGAACTTCTCCCATTTTGAATTGGGGTCAACCCAGTCTATGTTCTCGGTGAAAGTGATTTGGTCAACATATATGGTCACAGGGTCCGGTTTTCCATCGCGCCTGTTTTCAAATTTGCCAACAGAGAAGCGAATTTCCTGAATCTTATCCCATTTTATGTCTTTTCTCACCTCGGCCTGCTTGCTCGCATCCCATGCGAGGCCCGCATCCAAAAATCTTTTCAGTGGAATTTTAACCAATTTCCAATCTTTCGTTATGGTTTGTTCCGGAACCCAATCTTGAAGGATAAGCTTGGTCTGACTTTTTATGTCATTGCCCTGGTTATCCAGAATGCCAAACATCACTTTTTCGCCGCCCTGCTTGCCCTTTACCCAGAAGTAAATGCCTCCGTTATTGCGCACTTTGGAGAGGTCTATATATTTGCCATCGCCAAGGGAAAGAGTTACTCCAGACCATTCATTGTCATCCATATAAAGAGCCATTACATTGGAGTTGCCTGGCGTTTTGGAAGGCTGTTCTCTGAAAGCGGTCAAACCGCCGTAAACATAGCCAAAGCCTTTCATGCCATCGCTGTAGAATACGCCATTGGATAGTGCTTTAGCCTTGCCGTCAAGCTTGGCTGCATCTTTTGGCCCATCTATAACTTCTTCTTTCTCATCCCAGTAAACAACTTTGGGTTTTGGTTTTGCGACCGGCACGGTACCTTTCACAATTTCAACATTATCGACCCACACCTGGAAGCCCTTAGGATTGGTTCCCTTGTCTATGGAAATGCGAAACTCTGCGATTTTGCTCCAATCTATGCGTTCTGGAAGCTCGGTTTTCTTGGTCTGGTCCCAATACAAGCCTCTATCCGGGAAGTCGGCGAGAGGAATTTTAACAAGTTGCCATTCTTTTGTGATTTGCACGTATTTATTGAGCGGAAGCTTGACCTGAGTTTTTTTGCCATCGCTAACCTCTTCGTCCAGCAAGCCAAAAAGAGCCTGTTCGCCGCCATTTGCTCCTTTTATGTAAAACTCAACTGCGCCATCGAGCAGATATTTGCTCAAATCAAAGGTTTCGTTGTAAAGGCATATCGAGGAGCCTGAGTAATCGTTCGGGTCCAGATTGATTTTAATAGAAGCGTTGGATTTATACCCCTGGGTCTTATCCAAAGTCACAGCAGAACCTTTTCCGCCGTAAGAGTAATCAAAACCGCCTTGCCTATAGGCATCTTCAAAGAACTTGTACACAACTATGCGGCTCGGACGCTGGGCAAAAGCCAGCGTAGCAAGGGCGAGGAATAGAAAAAGCGATATCTTGCGAACCATGGGCAAACTCCTACTTTGAAATATTATAGGTTTAATATAGTAATAGCAAAAAGCCAATTTTTGCAAGTTTCTATACACGAACGTCATTTTTTCGTCATAAGCAATTTTTTTCTTGACATTTGGCAAAAAAAAAACTATATTTAGTGCTTAGACTTCAATAACACCCAATATCTAGTAGGAGAGAAAGAAATGTTGCCATTGAACCTGACGCAAAATGCGCTTAAAGTGCTGGAAAGTCGCTACTTACATAAAAATGAAAAAGGCGAATGCACAGAAAAACCGGAAGATTTGTTTTTAAGAGTCGCAAAGGCTGTAGCCTCTGTAGAAACTTTCTATAGTCAAGAAACCGGAGTCGTGGAAGAATTCACCGAAAAATTTTACGATTTAATGGCTAGCGGCCGTTTTTTGCCAAATAGCCCAACTCTTATGAATGCCGGCAGAAATGCAGAAGGAATGCTTTCCGCTTGTTTTGTTCTGCCAATAGAAGATTCCATAGACGGCATTTTCGGTACGGTCAAAAATACCGCAATTATTCAAAAAGCCGGCGGCGGCACAGGATTTTCGTTTGACAGACTGCGCCCGACCGGCGATTACATAAAATCCAGCGGCGGCACGACCAGCGGCCCAATAAGCTTCTGGAAAGTGCTTTCCGAGGCCACAAACGCCATTCAGCAAGGCGCCTTCAGGCGTGGCGCAAACATGGGCATGATGAGCATTACCCATCCTGACATAATCACGTTCATTTTTGCCAAGCAAGATCTTAAAGCATTTACAAACTTCAACATATCCGTGAAAATTCCGGATGCATGGATGCAAGCTTACAAAGAAACTCCAGACTCTGCGCACGATGTTTACAATCCTCGTACAAAAAAAGGCTATGTGATTCCAAAGCAGTTGATTCCTGGCAAATACGATATTTCAAAACTAATCAACGTTGATGATTACTATGCCCTGTCGGAAAAAGATCGCCCGGAAGTTTGGACAAAACGCCAGATTTTCAGGGTTATAGTGGATTGCGCTCACAAAACAGGCGAGCCAGGGCTTATTTTCATAGATGCCATAAACAGAGCGAACCCAACGCCCAATATTGGCGAAATTGAAGCCACCAACCCATGCGGCGAGCAACCTCTGCTCCCTTATGAAGCTTGCAATCTGGGGTCAATAAACATCTCTGCTTTTGTATATAAAACCGATGACGGCAAAATTGAAATCAAGCACGAAGCGCTTGTTGAAACAATTCATTTGGCAACTCGCTTTTTAGACAATATCATAGATGTAAACCAGTATCCCATAAGGGAAATCGGCAAAATGTGCAAGGGCAACCGCAAAATTGGCCTTGGCGTGATGGGCTTTGCAGACGCTCTCTACAAACAGGGAATTCCTTACAACAGCGACCAGGCGGTTTCCATTGGCGAGCGAATTATGCAGAGAATCAACGAGGAATCCCATACCGCTTCCGAAAGGCTGGCCAGCGAGCGCGGCAAATTTCTGAACTGGGAAGGCTCTGTTTGGGATGCTGTTCAAAAGCGCCCAATGAGAAACGCTGCTACCACAACCGTTGCTCCAACCGGCACGGTTTCCATTATATCCAACTGTTCCGGCGGCATTGAACCCATGTTCAGCCTTGCCTTTTTCCGCAACGTGCTGGACGGGCAAAGGCTTGTTGAAATAAATCCCGTATTTGAAGAAATTGCAAAGGAACGTGGTTTTTACAGCAAAGAACTGATAGAAGAAATTGCGGAAAGGGGAACTTTGGCAGGCATAGAAGAAATTCCAGAAGATGTTCGCAAAATTTTTGTATGCTCTCACGATATTGCTCCGGAATGGCATGTTAAAATGCAAGCTGCATTCCAGAAAAACTGCGACAGTTCCATTTCAAAAACAATAAACCTGCCTCACGAAGCCACAGCGGAAGATGTTGAAAAAATTTATATGCAAGCTTGGGAGTCAAAGTGCAAGGGCGTAACCGTATATCGAGACGGCAGCCGAGAAAACCAGCCGATGGCTCTAGAAAAAACGGAAGTGAAAGCCCCCCGTACCCCCGGTGAGTTTAAAACTCGCAAACCCATAAAGACTCCTCCAATGCTGCCCGCAATTCGCATGAGGCAAACGACTCCGTTTGGACATATGCACATAGCGGTTACCGTNGAGCCCGTNACCGGAAGGGAGATGGAAATCTTTGCGCAGTTGGGCAAGGCTGGCGACGTTGTATCTTCGGATTTGGAAGCGATTAGCCGTATGGTTAGCCTTTATTTGCGCATTGGCGGTTCTTTGGAAGACATTATTGAGCAGCTTGAAGGCATTGGAAGCCATATGGTTATTCCATCTAAAGACGGCAAGGTTATAAGCTTGGCAGACGCTCTTGGCAAGAGTTTGCATCGTTATCATTTGGCAAAGCTCACTTACGGCTTAACCGATATTTTAACCGGCAAAATAAACTTCGACAATTTGCCCGCTTTGAAGGATTTTGAAAATCCAGAAATCGTGACCACGGAGGCGCAGAAACCTCCTCCTAAGCCATTGATTGAATCGGCGAATTCGACAAATCCTTTCAAGACTAAATGCCCAGAGTGCAACGGATTTTTGTCTTTTAGCGAGGGATGCGTTAAGTGCCCGGCGTGTGGATATAGCAAGTGTTGAAGCTGATGTGTGAATTCTGCGCTTCGCTCTTCAGTCTTGCACGCAGCGAACAGAAAACAGGATCGACTTATCGTCGTAGGTCCTGTACACACTGCTGTAGTCGTAGTACATGCGCCAGCGGTAGGCGTTGAAGCTACCGTCCTCAGCGCTACTCCACCAGTAGCCGTAGTCGCCGACACTGAAGAAAAAGCCATCAGAGCTGCCGTAGCCGCCCGGCAGGGCAAAAAAGCCGTAATCATCTAAGCCGTTGCCGTTGCTGTTCCAGCCACTCGTAGCCTTCAATTTAGCTCCTGCATTTAAACTGCCGCCAACTGCAGTCATCAACTCATCCCAATCAGCATCGTTAGGCAAATGCCAGCCAGATGGACAAACAATCATGGCAGTAGCCCAATTGTAAAGGCGACCGTAAGCATCGCAATTTGCAGGATTATTACCATAGCATACGCTGCAATTTGCAGGATTATTACCATAGCATACGCTACCGCTTACCTCGCAATTCAGATTCTCCGCCATCCAGGTTTGCTCGCCTATTTTAACAGTCCTGTAACCTTCAATATCGCAACCGCTCCCGCCAACAAACAATGAGCTGCTGCTAGGTGGCGGAGCAACGCTGGAGGAGCTCGGAACTGCCGCTGACGAACTGCTAGGCAACTGACCGACCGAACTGCTGCTAGACGGCAAAGAAACGCTGGAGGAGCTCGGAACTGCCGCGGACGAACTGCTAGGCAACTGACCGACCGAACTGCTGCTAGACGGCAAAGAAACGCTGGAGGAGCTTGGAACTGCCGCGGACGAACTTGAAGAAGCTAAAGAACTGCTGCTGGATGGATTGACATCGGCAACGTAATTAGGGCTGCTGGGATCGTTTGGGCTGTCGCGCTCGGTGTCGGCACAGCCAAAAAACAAAAAGAACAAGCAAAAAATTAATCTCAAAACCATACATGAACTCCTATGCCTGCTGCCAAAACCAAGCCGCCTGCTACATACAATGCATTTCTCATGCCGCTCGCGTCATCTGATTTCTTCCAAGTGTCACGGTAAACATCTTGGTCAAGGCCTTTGGGCAAAGCCCTGTAATCGGAATGCAAATCTTTGGCCTCGCTGTTTTTGACAAAGCCGCAAGCGACAAGACCTGCTCCAACCAAATCCAAGCCCAAAGCAACCCAGAAACTAGCATTGCCCTTCTTCTCAACGCCGCCAATCTGGGGGTCTATTTTCTTCTCCTCCGGCTTGCTGTTGTCAAGCACGGCATCAATATCTTTTGCCAAAGAAACAACAGGCTCAGATTTGGGTTCAGGCTGCTTGCCGGCTATTCTGGCAAACAATTCGGGAGCTTTCTCCCTGATTGTATTGAGCAAGCCCATAACATCCCTGCTCTCCGTGACGAAACTGCCGAGAAGGTTGCCGGTTATGGACTCGTAAAGCTCGACCGTCAAGGTCAGCATGCCGCTAAATTCGCCTACGAAGCCCTGCGTTATATACTCAGCCCCGATAGCCCTGCCAATATCAACGGCGCAGCTCTCGGCCAAACATTGCGCTTCTTCCGAGTCCGGAGGCAGCAAAGACAAGATGTTGTCGCGGGTAAGGATGGTGTACCTGCCCTGGGGCAAGGCTTCTCGCGCCTTCGTGCGAAGCTCATCCGTCAAATGGCGGGATTCCAGAACTTTCAGCTCCACGCCATCGGCCGGGACTATTTCCAGAACAGCAACCGTGCCAACGGCGCCGGCAAAAGAAGCGAGAAGAAGAACTGCTGAAACAAATTTTTTAATTTGCAACTTTGAGTAGCATTGTATATGGCTCATGATGGAGAACCTAGAAAATTTGCTGACGGTGAATTATGAATTCTCCATTCTCAATTAAAACAAGTGCGAATAACTCACGCTGAACATTCTGCCCGGAGTTGGTATTGCATCATAAATATGCTCATATTCGCCGCCGGTCAGGTTTCTTGCGTAGAATGAAATTTTTGTTTTATCTGTCGGTTTATAGCTGAACATAGCGTGATAAAAGGCGTTTCCCGGAATTTCTTTTTTCTGCGCCCTGTCTCGATAAATCTGAGAATGAGCCTCGCCTTCCAAAGAAATTTCAAGAGAATAGGGAAGAATAAAAAGCAGTGAACTGTAATATTGCTCTTTTGGTTCATTTGGCAAATTACCCGGGTTTTGCAAAGTGGCATTCGTATTTATTTTCAGCCACTTGAACATCTCGGCAGAAAGCTCGCCCTCAATTCCGTAAACTTTGCCCTCTTCATTATGGTTGAAAGGCTTTGAAAACGGGCCGCTCGTGCGATAAACTATGCGGTCTCTTATGCGATTTGCAAAAAGCGTTGCAGAAGCATTGGTATTTTTTGACTTGTAACTAATCCCCATTTCCGCTTGCTCGCCCTGCTCTGCTTTCAAATCCGGATTGGATAAAATACCAAAACTCGTGCTGAACAATTCAAAAACAGACGGGTCTCGGAAATAATGCCCAACGGCAAAAAAAATGTTTTCAAAGNNNAGCGATAT
>WQSA01000081.1 GCA_009788135.1 Candidatus Fibrimonadales bacterium | reverse complement strand
GAGAAATTTATGGTAGTAACTAATTTTTAATTGAGAATGGAGAATTGAGAATGGAGAATTATTCAAAAATAAACGCTTTTAAGTTTACGCAATTTTCAATTTTCAATTCTCAATTCTCAACTAAGGATTATACTTAGCAATGTTTTTCTTACTAACTCTCAGTTCTGCGATTGGCCTTGCATTTGGAAACATTCTGGTTAGCATTGGCTTGCGAGCTGCAAATTCCATCGGTTCTCTTGCAAAGAATAAGTTTTGGCTCGGAGGAATGTTTTTGAGCCTGATTGCAACTTTGCTTTACTACGCTGCAATGGCAAGATACAATATAAGTCTGGTTCAGCCTTTTATGGCATTGAATCCTGCGCTTACGGCAATTCTTGGCTGGAAAATTCTTGGCGAGTTGATGAGCCGCAAGATAGCTTTGGGCATAGCGTTGATTTTTTGCGGCATTTTGATAGACGGTACTTTGGCAGGAGAAACCGCGGGAGGGCAAAGCTCTGGGGAAATGCTGTGGATTTATGCTGGAGCCGTGCTTGCTTTACTAGCCGTTTTTTGCCTGTTTTTCCGCAAATCAGAGATAACCGATTCGCTGTGCGCTGGCGCTGGTTTTGGTCTTTCCGCTATTTTCTATAAGAGCATCGCTTTGGAGAATTTGTTTCCGCCGCCAATAGATTTGCGAATTTTCGCATTCGCCGCGCTTTACATAGCTGCATTTATCTGCTCGCAAATAGGGCTTCGCAGGGGAAGAGCTTTGTTTGTAATTCCGCTTTCCGCAGCGGTAGGTTTGATTGTGCCGGCAATTGGCGGCTTGGCCGTTTTTGGAGAGCCGTTCCCAGCGCAGAAAATTGCGGTGATTGCTTTGGTTTTTGCAGGGTCTATTTTGTTTGTTAGGGAGTGAATTTTCTATCTTTCCCCTATGACTTCCGCATATTTAATCTTTGGCGCTCCGGGTTCCGGCAAAGGGACTGTTGGGGCAAAACTGGCCGCTACTACGGGCGTTAAGCATCTTTCCACCGGCGATATTTTCAGAGGGCTTTCTCCGGTTAGCGAGAATGGCAAACTGTTTGCAAGCTATGCAGGCGCTGGGAAACTGGTGCCAGATGAAGTCACGGTTCAGATTTTCTCCCGATACATAGGCGGGTTGATTGATACCAATAAGTTTGACCCTGCCAAAGACTCATTTCTGCTGGATGGCATTCCGCGCACCGTTGCGCAAGCCGAGCTTATAAAAAGCGTGGTTGAAATTAAGCATATCTTTGTTCTTGATATTCCTGATTATTCGGTTATAATAGAGCGCTTGCTCAAAAGAGCGAAAATCGAAGGCAGAAAAGACGATGCAGACGAGTCCGTTATTAAAGCTCGCTTGAAGGAATACGAAGAAAAAACTGCCGCAGTTTTAAGCGCTTACGATAGCAAGCTGATAACCAAAATCAACGGCAGTCAAAGCCCCGATGAAGTATTTCGGGACACTTTAAGCGCATACATTACTCAGCGTAAGCAGTCTCTTTAATCACAGCGCCTTTGGCATCCAAAATACGAATGATTTCTTGATCTTGCTGAAGAACCAATTCTTGAGACTCGCCGGTAACGGCGTCAATACGCATNTAGAGAGAACCATCTTCCATTTTAACAGCGGTAATGGAATTGCCGTTAGCGTCTGTTTCACGGTAGGTNTCACCCATTGCCATTGGATTTTTGCCNGTCCAGAATTCCAAAGAATTCAAGACCAGAGAATCAATAGTCAGTGTAATGACTGTAGTTATGTGACCAACTACCAGAAAAACAAGCCAGCTAAGCCACTTATTGCCCAACCCTTTGTTAAAATCGTAAGCNGNTTTGGTTAACTTAAACGAACCGAAGCAACCCGTTGTGGTTGTTGCAAATGTGCAGGCGGCAAGCAGAGACAANAGCACTCTTTTCATATAAACTCCTTATTAAATGAATAATAAATCTAGAAAATATAGNGACTTATAACATCTACAGCCACGCCCTTTCGCTTGGCATAATCCGCAAGCTGGTCTTCACCTATGGGGCCTACCTTGAAGTAGCTGCTCTTTGGGTGNGCTGCAAAATAGCCGCACTCNGAGGCTACAGGATTCATAGCGTAGTTTTCCGTCAACGAAATTCCGATTTGTTCTGGGGAGAGAAGCTTCCAGATTGCAGTTTTTTCCGTGTGGTCCGGGCTAGCTGGGTAACCAGGTGCGGCTCGAATGCCAACTCCGTCCAAAATGTCCCTGTGAAGTTTTTCCGAAAGAGCCTCTGCCAAGCGGTCTGCCAAAAGACCGAGAATTATTGCCGAATAATCATCGTTCTGCTCTCTGAATTTTTGCTCCGCTTCGCTTGCGCCCAAGCCTGCGGTAGCGGCAAAAAGCCCGATGAAATCTTTCTCGTTGGGGTTGAAAAAATCTGCCATGGATAAAAACGGCTGTGTTTGCTGGCGCAAAAAATGCAATTGCGCATTATGCCCCAAAACATCCAATGTATCGCCCATGCGTTGCACATCAAAAAAACCGACAACAGCCGAGGCCCTCAGCATTTTTTTATCAACGATTTCCTTTAACAGAACACGGGTATCGCTCTCCAGATTCTTATGCGCTTCCGTATATTGAGCGGGTCTCAAATCCCAAGCGGCAAAATACATTCGCCAGTTTATCAGCGGAATTATGGAATTCAAATCCACATCGCTGAAAATTTTCAATCCAAGGAAAGGTGGCATAGCAGTTCCTCAGAAACTTCCGCAACAAACGCGCGCAGCAAAATTCTCTTTGCATCTTCCAAACTCAAACCGCGAGACTGCAAGAAAAACAGGGACTCTTCGTCCAAGCCTCCGCAAGTGCTTCCGTGCGAACACTCAACCTCATCGCAGTAAATTTTAAGCTCGGGCTTTGAAACAACTTTTGCAGCGGGAGAAAGCAATATGCTGTTGACAAGCTGCCTTGAGCTTATATTCTCGCAATGCTTGCCCGCTTCTATAATCCCGCTGAAAACAGCCTTTGAATCATCGCTTAAAATATGCCTTGCAAACAAAAAACTCTTGGTATTTTGAGCCTTGTGCATAACATGAACTTTCTGCTGAGTTCCGGAAACAGAAAGACTTCTATACTCAAAAGCAGCTCCTTCGCCGCAAAGCTCAACATTTATATCGCTGTGAGAATTAAAAGCCAAAACTCGCAAACTCTCATTTTCCGCCAAAGAAAAATTCTGAGCGATGTTTTGAGAAATGAATACAAAATTATTCATCGTATAAACAGCATTTCCATGTAGCTTGGCAATGGCCAGAAATCGTCTGCCACCTCGCCTTCAAGGGCATCGGCGGCGGCACGTACTGCGTTCATGTCTGCTACAATGGTTTTGGAATGGAAATTAAGCTGCTCCTCAAAACTGCCGTTATGGCTTATGTCCAAATCTTTTTCCAGCTTTGCAACAGAGCTCTGCAAATCTTTCAGCTTTTCCGCTACAAAATTTATATTTGAACGGTCCAATCTAAACTCGCCAAGAGACTCAAAGCACTCTACCTGATCGGTTAAATAGGCTATTACCGATGGCAAAATCTTGGTCTTCGCTATTTCCAAAACAAGTTTCGCTTCTACATCTATGGTTTTTACATACTGATCGATAGAAATTTCATAGCGAGCGGCAAGCTCAACAGGAGTGATTACTTTTTGCGTTTCAAAAAGGGAAATTATATCTTTTTCATTGAGAACAGGCAACGCTTCTGCGCAAGTTCTTAAATTGCGCAAACCTCTGCGCTCCGCTTCTTCTATCCACTCTTCTGAATAGCCGTTTCCATTGAAAATAACAGCGCTGTGATTCTCCAGAATTTCTTTCAGAACATCCGTGCAAGCATTTTCAAGCTTTTTCCCGGCGGCAATGCCCGCTTCCAACTTGTCTGCAATCCAGTCCAAGGAATCAGAAACTATGGTATTTATGGCAACAAGAGAATCGCTTATCGATTGGCTGGCTCCAACCGCTCTGAACTCAAAGCGATTTCCCGTAAATGCAAATGGCGATGTGCGGTTGCGGTCGCCGGGGTCTTTGGGCAAAGGCGGCAATGAGTCAACGCCGATATTCACAAAGGTGCTTATTGGAGCGTTTGCATGTCCCGTTCCCTTGCATATTCGCTCAAACACATCCGCTAACTGCGCTCCCAGATAAATGCTCATAATTGCAGGAGGCGCTTCGTTCTGGCCAAGGCGATGGTCGTTGCTGGCGCTTGCCACGGTCGCTCTGAGCAGGTGGCCGTATTTGTGAACTCCGCGAATCACCGCTGCGCAGAACAGGAGGAATTGCATATTTGCATGAGGGGTATCACCCGGATCCAAAAGATTGCCAAGCACTGAACTTCTTATGGACCAGTTTACGTGCTTTCCGCTGCCGTTTACTCCCTTAAAGGGTTTTTCGTGCAAAAGGCATATGAATCCGTGTTTTCTCGCAACATTTTTCAAAATGGTCATAACGAGCTGTTGGTGGTCGCTCGAAATATTTGAGTTTTCATAAAGAGGGGCTATTTCAAATTGAGCGGGCGCAACTTCGTTGTGATGAGTTTTTGCCGGTATTCCGAGGCGATAGAATTTTTCTTCCACATCGTGCATAAATACCTGGACTCTTTGAGGTATTGCGCCAAAATAGTGATCTCCGAATTCCTGTCCTTTTGCGCCTGGTCTGCCAAAGAGGGTCCTGCCAGCGAGGAGCAAATCCGGGCGAGCGGCAGCGAATGCTCGGTCTATAAGAAAGTATTCCTGTTCCGGGCCAGCGCTGGTGCTTATGCTCGCATCTGGATGCCCAAAGAGTTTCAAAATGCGGTTTGCGCTGCGGCTTATGGCTATGTTTGAGCGAAGCAAAGGAGTTTTTTTATCCAGAGCTTCTCCAGTCCAAGATACGAAAACAGTCGGTATGCAAAGCGTTTTGCCATTTGCGGTTTCCATTATATATGCCGGGCTTGTAACGTCCCATGCGGTATAGCCTCGTGCTTCAAATGTGGAACGAATTCCGCCGTTGGGAAATGAGCTTGCATCGGGTTCGCCCTGTATCAATTGCTTGCTGGAAAATTCGGTTAAGATTTCGCCGTCGCGGTTAATTGCTATAAAACCATCATGTTTTTCTGCGGTAGCTCCTGTTAGCGGGTGGAACACGTGCGAGTAAAACTTTGCTCCGTGGCTAATTGCCCAGTTGCGCATTGCGGCAGCAATTTCGTCTGCCACGCCTTTTTCCAGCGGCACTCCGACTTCAACTGTTTTTTCCAAAGATTTGAAAATCTGTTTTGGCAACACGTTTTTCATTTTTGACAAATCAAAAACATCGGTAGCCCAAATCTCATAAAGGGACTTGCCCTGCACAACATCAATGGGTTTTCTTGCGAAAATTTCCTTTAAAATATCTCTTCTCTTGACTACGCTCATAGGGGGAATATAGTAAATATTTTCTTATTCTCTTAGCTATAGCTTCTATCACAGGTACGGAAACAGAATTGCCTAGTTGCTTATATAAATGAACATCGGATAGAGATAGTTTAAATGTATCTGGGTAGCCTTGCAGTCTTGCCCATTCACGGGGAGTCATTTTTCTCACGCCCTCTTTGTTAATTTCGCCTTTAATATGCGTTACTGGAACTAATTTTTTCTTAGGTTTGTCAACCAAAAGATTGCGTTCGCGGCCCATTCCGCCGCAAACAATCGCTCCAGCTACATCGTCTCTGCCTCGGATTTCGTAGCCAAAACCATGTCCTTTAGCCTCGTGCCTTGCACGATGACGGCGAAGCGTTTCAAGATACCTCTCGCTCAAATAATATTTTGCCGATACTTGCTGTTCCAATATATCTTTGATTCGCTTTGTTGAATCCGTTGATTCTGGAAAATGAAATTTGGAACAGTCAATGTCTTCTCTAAATGCAACGATGTAAATGCGCTCGCGATTTTGCGGCACACCAAAGTCTCGGCTGTTCAGCACCTCTGCGAAAACATTGTAGCCAATCGCTTTTAGCTCTCCTTTTATAATTTCAAATGTTCGTCCTTTATCGTGGATTTTCAAACCTTTTACATTTTCGCAAAAAATAACTTTGGGTTTGTGCCGCTCGCATATTCTTATCACATCGAAAAACAGCGTTCCGCGCGACATGCCTTTGTAATCATCGGAAAAGCCTTTGCGTTGCCCGGCAAGACTGAACGCTTGGCATGGAAAACCCGCTAAGCAAATATCAAATGATGGTATGTCAGCTTCATTTATTTTGGTTATATCGCCTGCAATTTCCACTTTGCTGCCAAAATTTGCATTATAGGTTTTTTGCGCATGCTCGTCCCATTCGCTTATAAAAACAGTTTTTAACTTTTTTCCAAAGGCTCTGTCAAAACCCAGCCGTATTCCGCCTATCCCGGCAAACAGATCTATTGAATTCAGCATTTTAACATCTCCATAGCCCTTTCGCCTTCCTCGCCTCTGTTCATGGAATACTCATTCACAAACATTCTGATATGCTGCAAAATAACATCGTCTTCTTCTATCTGAGCGAGCTTTCTTATAAAATCACTCACAGGCTCCTCTCTTTCCCAAGCGAGCCGCAAACTTTCCTGAATGCACAAATCCATCTCTTTCGCAAGCCCTTCGCCCAAATCCTTTTTTATAACCGTGCAGCCCAACGGAATCGGAGCCTTTAACTCTTGTTCCCAAAACGCGCCCAAATCCGCAATCAAATGCAAACCGTCTCTCTTCCATGTAAAACGATGCTCATGAATAACAACGCCTTGCTCGATTCTCTTCTCGCGCAAGCTCCGATATAATTTATCGAATCGCATATATTCAACTTTGTTTTTATTCTTTGCCCAAAAATTAAATAATGCTGCCGCAGTTGTATTCTTCCCAGGCAAATAAACCGAAATATTCGTATCAAAATCTTTCCCTACGGAAGAAAGCAGCAATGGCCCGCAACCATAGCCCATAGCGCCGCCGCTATCCAAAATTCTATACTTATCTTCCACAAGATGATAAACGGCACAGCTAATTTTAGCCATATCAAAATCGCCGCTCAGAACTTTTTCATTCAAAGTCTGAACATCAGCGTACTCAACTGAAATTTGGCAAGGAGTTTTAACCTTGCCTTCAATCAGATTCTGATAAATAAAAGTATCGTTTGGGCAAGTGGAGATGCCTAGTCTCACAACTGCTTCATCCCACGCATTTTGCTTCTCAGCCATGCACCAATTTCTTCAACCGGGTGATGGCGAATAGCATTGTTCACTTCAATCAAACGGCGATTGTCCACCCAATTGGATTTGCCTTCATTGAACACTGCGCTTAAAACATCTTTGCCTTGAACCTGCATAAAGTTTTCCAAAAGCGGAATGCAACTGTTTGCAAACAGGTAACAGCCATATTCTGCCGTGTCGCTGATAACCCGATTCATTTCGTAAAGTTTTTTGCGTGCTATCAGATTTGCGATTAGCGGAGTCTCGTGCAGAGATTCGTAGTAGGCAGAAGCAGGCTTCATGCCAGCGCTCACCATAGTTTCAAAAGCAAGTTCAACGCCAGCTTTTATCATGGCTACCATTAAAACGGCTTTGTCAAAGTATTCCTGCTCGGTGATAGGATAGTCTGTTGGAGCGTTTTTTTCAAAAGCGGTTCTGCCTGTAGCCTCGCGCCAGGTCAGAAGTTTCTTGTCGCCGTCCGACCAGTCTTTCATCATTGTATCTGAGAATTCGCCAGAGAGAATGTCGTCTTGGTGTTTCTGATAGAGAGGTCTCATTATGGTTTTCAATTCTTCGGAAAGCTCATAAGCCCGTATTTTTGCGGGATTGGAGAGCCTGTCCATCATGTTTGTTATACCGCCCTGTTTTAATGCTTCGGAAATTGTTTCCCAGCCATATTGCAGAAGTTTGGAAGCCCAGGGCGCATCCACGCCAAGAAGAACCATGCGATCAAAGCAAAGCAGGGTGCCCGTTTGCAGCATTCCGCACAGGATTGTCTGTTCGCCCATCAAATCGCTTTTCACTTCGGCTATAAATGAGCTTTCCAGAACTCCAGCTCGGTCGCTGCCCAAGCCAACAGCGTAGGCTTTTGCATAGTCTAAACCTTTGCCTTCCGGGTTGTTTTCTCTTTTAACTGCAATCAAAGCCGGCATGCCGAATCCGCGCACGTATTCAGTGCGAACCTCGGAGCCTGGCCCTTTGGGAGCAACCATTATTACGGTGATGTCTTCTCTTATTTGCATCCCTTCTTCCACAATGTTGAATCCGTGGCTGTAGAGGAGCGCTGAGCCTTGTTTCATCAAGGGCATCACTTCTGTAACCACTTTGGAATGTTGTTTGTCTGGAGTCAGATTGCAAACCAAATCCGCATTGGGAATTAACTCTTTGTAAACTCCGTATTTAAATCCGTTTTCAATTACATTTAAAAAGCTTGGGCGTCTTTCTTCTATAGCGGATTGTCTGAGAGCGTAGGATACATTCAGTCCGCTATCTCTTAAATTCAACCCTTGGTGCAAGCCTTGCGCCCCAGCGCCTATAATCACGATTTGTTTGCCTTTTAACGCTTCCACACCATCGGTAAACTCCGAAGCATCCATAAAACGGCATTTGCCGAGCTCTTCCAACTGAACTCTAAGCGGCAAAGTATTGAAATAATTCATCTGAAACCTCTTTTTTTTGATAAAGGAAATATAGAAAACAAACTTGCCTTGCCACAATACTTGCAGCTTATTTCCGCTCAAATATACTTGACCATTCGCAGGAATGAGTTTCCGGATTGAAAATAGCAGATATTTCTGTTTTTTTCGCAGCATACGTAATTATTCGCGTACCGACTTTATATTTCACTTCGTCAGTGCTAATTTCAACAATAGCGGCATTTTTTATTTCTAGTCCGTTTAGCAGATATATAACATCTTTGATTTCAACTTTTTCGCTTTCGACAACCTCATTTCTTTGCAATCTTGACTCTTAGATTTTGTGTTGCTTGCAGTCGCCCCATTTGCCGCCTCTAAGCCCAGACTTTTAAACATGGAAGTAATTGCACCGGCAGATTCTGGCAATTCTTTAAGGCATCCTACACTTACTCCTATATCTGTCATTTTGTCATCCGGACCAGGACCAAGCAGAAATTGCAATGGTGCTTTTGCTTGTACTTTTACTTTCACTGCCACAGGTACTAAATCTTTTATAAGCTCCTTCATGTCAAGATCATAATCTTCCAAAAGATCTAAAATTTCCTCTTCACAGCTTTCGGAAAGCGAGTTTGCAGAAACTGTTGAAACAAGCATAATGCTTACAAAAAATAAGAAACGTACATATATTTTCATATAAAAACCTCTGTTTTTATAAATCTTTCGTAAAGATAGGAAAATTATTGACTTTTGTCAAGGGTAAATCATGAAATAGCTCGTTTATAAATCAAAATTGCACTCCATACAGAGCAATTTTTTCTATTTTTTGCTTAATATGGAGTGTATTGCCTTTACCTTCTCTTTTTGCAATTGAGGAATTGATTTTGTTGGCGTTGGCAATTTTTCAGGCATTGTA
>WQSA01000080.1 GCA_009788135.1 Candidatus Fibrimonadales bacterium | reverse complement strand
CTGAAATCCTTGTCTTTGAACAGCAAATTTATAACATCAAGCCTGAATCCGTCAACGCCCATATCCAGCCAATAGCGCATCATGTCGAACATCGCTTCTTTTACTTCCGGGTTTCTCCAATTTAAATCCGGTTGTTCCTTGAAGAAAGAATGGCAGTAATATTCTTTTGTTGTTTCATCATATTGCCATGCTTTTTTGCCGAAGTTGGTTTTCCAATTATTCGGAGCCGGTCGCCATATATACCAATTTCGCTTTGGATTTTCTGCGGAAGATTTTGATTCTATGAACCAAGGATGCTGGTCTGAGGTATGGTTTAGCACCAAGTCCATTATCACGCGAATTCCTCTTTTGTGAGCCTCGTCCATTAAGCGACGAAAGTCTTCCATTGTTCCGTATTCTTTGTCTATGTTTTTGTAATCTGCTATGTCGTAACCAGCGTCTATCATAGGGGAAGAATAAACGGGTGATAGCCAGATTGCATCAACACCGAGGTTTGCCAGGTAGTCTAATTTTGCTATTACGCCGGGGATGTCGCCAAAGCCGTCGTTGTTGCCGTCTTTGAAGCTCTTGGGATAAATGTGGTATATAACGGCGTGCTTCCACCAATCTTGAGATAACTGCATTTAAGTATTTTGCTCCTCTTTTATTCTATCGCTGATTCTGTCGTGTATGTGCTGGAGTCCTATTTTTGTCACAACGCTCGCAATTGCCATCGCAAGCCCGGGCCATAGTAAATTCATTTCTTTGATAGAATTTTCGTAAATCGGCCAAAGCGATCTCGGATCATCAATGCTCCATATAATAATGCCTGTACCTACAAGTCCAATAAACCCGCTTATGAGCTGATAAATACGTGTCATTACAAGCTTTTTCTCGTCCGATAATTTAAACACTCTTCGCCTAACGGAAAAAGACTCTTTTCTATAGTTTTTTGAATCACCTTCTTTAATGGTCCGCGAAAGCTTAAAAGCCTCATCTTCGGCGGTTATCCGATCCTTGACCCGCTCCATATGTTCGCGATGTATCTGGCTTTTTTCAATATACATCATAAATAAATCTAGTAAATTTCAATAGCGACTCCTAACCTTTAGACGGCAAATTTAGCAAATCGTTTATCATAACTATGGCTTCTTCATAATTGCCCACCAGCACGCTTTGCAAAATATCATCTGCTTGCGTATCTTGCAATTCGTCAACAGCTTCGTTTATAGCGCTTGGATTCAAAGTTTCAAGCGCTTCCTTTAATTTAACCAGAGCATCCATGCTTGCAGATTTCTTCTCTTGATTTTCATTGATGCTTATGCTTATGCCATCTAAAATATGTTTCAAATCCGTTAAGAATTTTGGCGTATGCATTTTGATAAATTCCAAATTTACATTGTTGCCTGCAATTTCCAAGGCGCTTGCAGATTCTGCTAAATTTTTTGCGCCTATATTGGTCAAAGCGCTTTTCAACGCATGAACGTGAATTGTATATAAACGATAATTCTCTGTCTCAAGGCATTTCTTAATTTCTTCTATCTTCGTTGTCCCATCTTTGTGGAACACGGCAAGAGTTTGCAAACTTGCCACGTCATGCCCAATGCCAAATTCCGGCTTGGCTTCCAACTGCTTTTCCTTTGGAATCCATTTTTCCAGAACGGCCTCCAGCTTGGCTATGTCTATTGGCTTTGACAAAAAATCGTTGAACCCGTTTGAAAGAAACATTTCCTTAACGCCATAGAGAGCGTTGGCGGTCAAAGCTATGACGGGCAAATCACGTGCAAACTCTCTTATTCGCCTTGTGGCTTCAACCCCGTCCATCATCGGCATCATGTGATCCATAAATACCAGATCATAGCGCTTCTTTTTAATAGCCTCAATTCCAGCTTCGCCGCTCAAGGCAGTATCAACCTGAATTTTATAAGGCAATATCAAGCCCTCGGCTACGCTCAGGTTTGTCTTTATGTCGTCTACCACCAGTATCGCTGCATCGGGAGCATTGAATTTTACAGTGAAGGCCATGAATTCTCCGGAATTCCTAATAAATGCGGCTGGCTCGCGAGATCGTATCTTCTGTGGCAAAGCTATGGTAAAAATGCTGCCCTTGCCATATTCAGACTCCACGCTTATGTTTCCGCCCATTGCGTTCACAAGATTCTTGGTTATGGAAAGCCCAAGGCCAGTACCCTCAGTACCTTTGTTGGTATCCAAATCAACCTGAACAAAATTCTCAAAAGCCTTGCTTATGTCTTCGCGCTTTATGCCTATTCCGCTGTCTGCAACAGACATCGTTAGATGAATTATGTCTTCTTCCTGTATTTCGCCGTTTACCGAAAGCGATATAAAACCGTTTTTTGTGTATTTAACGGCATTGCTCAAAACATTCAGCAGTATCTGCCTAACTCTGGTCTCATCGCCAAAAAGAGCGTTGGGAATATTGCCGTCTATGCAAACATCAAAGCGGATTTCGGAACCTGCAAGCTTTGTTTTGATGATGCTTATAACATCATTTGCAAGCGATGAGAAGCAGTAATCTCTTGGAACTATTTCCAGCTTTCCGCTTTCAATTTTCGATAAGTCCAGAATATCGTTGATTATGGACAGAAGATTCTCGCCAGAGCGTTTGATGGTGAGGATTTCCTCCCGAGCCTCATCTGCCAAGCCTTTGCGCAAAGCTAACTCTGCCATCCCGATTATAGCGTTCATTGGCGTGCGTATTTCGTGGCTCATGTTTGCAAGGAAGGCGCTTTTGGCGCGGTTGCTCTGCTCAGCCTGTTCCTTGGCTATGTTGGCCTTATATATGGCAGTAAACTGTACCAACAACGTAGCAAGAATGATTGTTAATGCAATCAAATAAGCAATTTCCATCTCCCCTCCAATAATTTTTCAAACTTTCAAACTTTCGTTATGAATTGATCCGAGACCTCAAGAAACAAATCTGTCAACTCAGGGTCAAAATGCTTTCCTCTGCCGTGTGCAATAATATCAACCGCTTTTTTATGAGTAAATGCATTTTTGTATGGCCTGGCAGAAACTAGAGCGTCATAAACGTCAGCTATGGCAAGCAACCTTCCTTGAAGCGGAATTTCTTCGCCCTTCAAACCTCTCGGATATCCGCTCCCATCCCATTTTTCGTGGTGAGTACCGGCGAAAATTCCTGCATGTTCCAAAAATTCCGACTCTACCGCATTTTTCTTAAGCCCTTCTATAACAAGCTCGCCGACAGTCGTATGTTTTTTGATTTCCTCAAATTCCTCTGGCGTAAGCCCGTCTGTTTTTTGCAGGATATTGTCTTTTATCGCGATTTTGCCAACATCGTGCAGTTGCGCAGAGCGCAGCACCATGTCCAAATCCCAGCCTGATATTATGTCTTTGTGCAAGCCTCGCTCCAGCATAGCCTGGATTAATATGCCTAAGTAGCGAGTTGTTCTCTCAAGATGACCGCCAGTGGTATAATCGCGGCGTTCAACAAGTTCCACCATTGTTTTAAGAATTGCGTTTTGCAGAGTGACAACGGATTTTGTCTTTGATTCCACCATTTCCTGCAGGCGGGTGTTGTATTTTATGAGTTCCAAATGAACTTCGAGCCGCTTGCGCAAAAGCGGCGGCGAGAATGGCTTTATTATGTAATCTATTGCGCCCAGCGACAGTCCTTTCAGCTCGCTTTCTCCATCGCTTTTTGCCGTTAAAAAGATAACAGGGATATTTTCGGTTTCTTTTCTGCTTTTTATGGATTTTATTGTTTCATAACCGTCCATTTCCGGCATTGCAACATCCAAAAGAATCAAATCGGGTATATTGGCTTCCAAGGCTTTCAAAAGGCGCGCGCCGGAGTTAAAAGTAAGAACGTCGTAATATTCAATGAGCGCTGTTCTGCCTACAATGAGGTTTGTAGCGTCATCATCTACCAGAAATATCCTTTTTTGCTCTGTACTCATGCTTTTGGTAACCTAGAAAAATAATTGTCTATCATCACTATAGCTTCATCATAATTGCCTTTAAGCACATTTTGCACTATATCATTCATTTCTGCAAAGTTCTGCAAATCGTTTATAGACTGGTTAATTACGTCAATGGCATCAAGGCTCATGGATTTAAGCGCAGATTTCAGCTTAATCAGGGTTCTTATATTCAAGGTCTTTTTGTCCTGCTTTTCCTCAATCTGTATGCTTATATCGCTTAAAACATGCTTCAAATCTTCCAAAAACTGGGCTGTATGCGATTTTATGAACTCTACATCCCTCTTTTTTCCTGCCACTTCCAGCGTTTTTGCCAGCTCGGATATTTCATCTGCGCCTATGTTTGCTGCAGCGCTCTTCAATGCGTGGACCTGGATGGTGTATAGAGTGTAATTCTCCGTTTCCAGGCATTGTTCAATTTCCTTTATCTTTTCAAGCCCATCTTTGTGAAATGCTATAAGTGTTTGCAATTGAATTTTTTGCAAATCGCTTTTATCATCGGTGCCTTCTTTCACCATTTCCTGCTTTTCCTTTGGAATGTATTCCTCCAGAATAACGTTCAATTTAAAAGTATCTATAGGTTTAGACAAGAAATCGTTGAATCCGTTTGAAAGGAACATTTCCCTTGTGCCAGAAATAGCATTTGCGGTCAATGCGACGATCGGAAAGTCGTACCCCATGTACCTTATACGCTTTGTTGCTTCCACGCCGTTCATTTCCGGCATCATGTGGTCCATAAATATCAAATCATAAGGACGGGCGTGGCGGGTAGCGTCTGTAATCATATCAATTGATTCTTGCCCGCCCATAGCAGTTTCAACCTTCATCTTATAAGGCAAAAGCAGGCCCTCGGCAACTCTCAGGTTTGTGCTTATGTCGTCAACAATAAGCACTCTTGCCTTTGGAGCATTGAATTTTGCCTTGAATATGGCAACTTCTTGAGGATTTTTAATGTTTTGCACAGGCACGTGCGAACGTACTTTTTGAGGAAGCTTGATGATAAAGGTACTGCCCTTTCCGTAAACCGACTCAACGTCTATGCTTCCGCCCATAGCTTCAATAAAAAATTTCGTTATGGCAAGTCCAAGCCCGGAACTCTCTATATTTTTGTTATCTGCAGAATTTATCTGAACAAAGTCCGTGAACAACTTGTCTAGATTTTCCTCTTTTATGCCAATGCCGCTATCTGCAACTTTTATAGTCAAGTTAACGGTGTCTTCTCCGCTTAATTCCCCGATTACGGAAAAAGATATAAATCCGCTTTTTGTGTATTTAGCCGCATTGTTCAAAACATTGAGCAATGATTGCCTGACTCTTGTTTCGTCTCCGAAAAGCGCATTTGGTATATTGCTGTTTACATTGACTTCAAAATTAACTTTGGAATCCATAAGCTTCATTTTGATAATGCTTGTCACATCGTTTATCAGGGACGAGAGGAAGTAATCTCTAGGAAGGATTTCCATCTTTCCCCTTTCTACTTTTGAAATGTCTAAAATGTCGTTGATAATGGATAATAGATTTTCTCCAGCTCGCTGAATTGTGATTATATCTTCGCGAACCGCATTTGCCGCATCGTTGCGCAATACTAGCTCGGCCATGCCAACTATGGCATTCATGGGCGTACGTATCTCATGGCTCATTCTGGCAAGGAAAATACTCTTGGCTTTATTGCTCTGCTCAGCCAGTTCTCTTGCCGCAACCAAATCCGTCATATCTATGGAATGCTGTATATGAACCATTTTTCCGTTTGGCCAACGTATGTATCTGTCCGTATTATTATAGATGCGTTTTGTCAAGGTACTGCGTTCTTCCCATACAATAGTCTGGTTGGGCTTTTTGTCAAGCTTGAAACACGGGCAAAACTCGCACTTTTCATTGAGATCTCTCTGCAAGATTTTATAGCACAATTGCCCAACGCAGTCGCCTACAATGCCGTAATGCTGTTTCATGCGGTTGTTTATGAAAAGAATTTTGTTTGTTTCCGGCTCGGTTACATAAATCATGGAATCAATGCTGTTCAATATGTTTTCCAGAGAATGGAACTGGCGTCTGTTTTGGTTATATCTCATCAGCAAAGCTAGCGCAAGCAACAGCAGCACAACAACGCCTATAAGCCACATCCGCTGCGCCACATATAATTTTTCCCTGTAATCGTAGGTTTTTTGCTCCCATTGCACGGTTATGCCTTCCGTATCTATCATGGAAAGCGCTTTGTTTATAATGGAGCATAAAATGACTTCTTTTTTGTTGAGCCCAAAATGCGAATTTGCGGGAAAGTCAAACACTATATTGGTTTTATATCCTACCAATTCTTTAAAGTGCGAGATGGATAGCAATCTGTGCTCGCTAGACATAACCATGTCCACCTCGCCGTTCCTAAGAGCTTCAAAAGCAGCATTTGAACCGACGTATTCAGTGGTATTCTTGTGGTTTGGAAACCACTCATAGAACATCTCGGAATAAACGGTATTGCCCGGTATGCCAATTCTCATTTTCGAAACTTCGTTAACGTGTATGTTTGGATGTTCGGCTTTGGAAATAAGCGCAAATTTGTCCCTTAAATTCGCATTCTTTGGCCATATAAAGCGTCCTTCGCGCCCTCTTGAATGGACTATCTCGGCAGACAGCGGAACCTCGCCTGCTTCCACCATTCTAAGCAGTTCCGGCCATTCCATATGCGAATCATTTGCCAATATGAAAGTTTGCCCTGTAAGTTCTTCTATTTCAGACAGCAAATCAAAAGCTATGCCCTGCCACCGTTTCTCATGTACGTCGTAAAAGCTGATTGGATAGTTATAATACTCGGCAACAAATTTTATTTCCGGATTTGCTTTTATGTAATACTTTTCTTCGTCGGTGAGCAATAAAGGCAATTTGCGCTTGATGTATTCCTTGTACCCTTTGTTGTACAGCGCAATCAAATGTCTGAGCGCACCGTTGTCCAAAGCTTTTTGCATAACCGAAATAATCGGCTCCAATTCCTTATTCTGCGTTGCAAGCGAAACCGGAAAGAAAATCACGGGAAAGAAATCTTTGGCAGCCACATCGCCGTATTTGTCAAATTTATGTTCTACCGTATTCAGATCAAAGAAAGCATCTACAGCTTCCGAGCCGAGCAAATCATAGGCTTCATCGGTGTTCTTAACAAGCACTACCTCATAGGTACCGCTCTCAAGCGAAGATGTGACCTTATCTATAACAGTAGAGTTGCCTTCTATAAATGCATATCGCAGGTCCCGCACAGGCTCAATGTATTCAATAGGCACTGCGTATGCAAGCCTGTAGGAGCGGATCGTTTGCATGGCAATAGCGGAGGTCATAGAATGGGTTTCCCGCAAATCTTCCGCATTCATCATGACTCCTGTAAAATCGACATTCTGACTATCAAACTTCGGTTTAAACTCAATTCCGAAAAAGTTGGTGAGCCATTCGCAAAGCAAAGCAGACCATCCGTTTATATCGCCATTATCATCGTAGAAAGCCTCGGATGTAGGCTCTGTGCCATAAACTAAACTGTCAACCTTCGCCTGCAGAGTCTCTATAGCGGCAATCTCATCGGCAGTTATACCTGGAAGTTCTCGGTAAGAAGCGTATTTAAATGCTTCTATAATTTGCTTTTTATCTTCCGAAGCTTTATTGCAACCGGAAAACGCAAGGAGCAACATGGCGAATATGACAAATATTATACGCATATAAGGGCAAATTTAGGAATTTGTAAATTCCTTTTATGCTTGAGGGGTTACAAAACCGTTTACAAAGTTTGCCAGCAAAGCCCGGTGTTTATCTTATGAAAAACTCCAAGGGAGACACTATATATATAGGCAAAGCTAAATCTTTATGCAAAAGGGTACGTAGTTATTTTGACGGAAAGGAGAAAGCTAGGCATAGGGCGGCTTCTTCAATGCTTCCACACATAGCCGATATTGAGTGGATAATCACGGAAAACGAGGCTGAGGCTCTGATTCTGGAAGCGAATTTAATTACCAAACACCAGCCTTTTTACAATGTTCGCCAAAAAGACGACAAGCATTTCCCATATCTTATGCTGACGATTCAGGAGAAATTCCCTCGTTTGAGAATTACGCGCCATGCGAAAGACGACAAAAATCTATATTTTGGTCCTTTCACCAACTCCTATTACTTGAGGACTATTTTAGATTTGGTGCCCAGAATGTTTCGCTTGAGAGAATGCAACACGAGATTCCCTGTTCAGAAAAAAAAACGCCCTTGCCTGAATTTTCACATAGGGAGGTGCAGCGCTCCATGCGCAGATATGGTGAGCGAGGCTCGGTATATGAAGGGCGTTCATGGAGCGAGAAGGCTTTTGGAGGGCAAAAGCCGCGAAATTCTTGCGGAACTGGAAAGCGATATGCACAATGCCTCCGCAGAAATGCGTTTTGAAGATGCAAGCAGGCTGAGAGACCAGATTCAAGCGGTGAACAGCGCTTTTGCCAAGCAGAAAGCGGACAAGGCAAACGAAGCGGATTTGAGCCTTGACGTGATTGCGATTTGCAGAGCGAAGGAATTGGCAACGGTTGTAATCATTGAATACAGGAACGGAATTTTGTATGACAGGCGTCATTTTTATTTGGAGAGCCCGTTGCAGCTAGAAGCTCCCGAAATTTTGGCGGAATTTTTGCCTCGCTGGTATTTGGGAATTGACAGGGAAGATTTGCCCAACGAAATAGCCATGGAAATCTCCTTGGGCGAGGACCTTGAGGCTTTTGAAGACTTTTTGGCAGGTTTGAAGGGCAAAAAAATTCATGTAGTGGTTCCTCAGCGAGGCGATAAGGAGGGATTTTTGCGCATAGCAAAAGCGAATGCGGAGATGCTTTTGGTAGAATCGGAAGCCAAGCGCTTTAAATACGATGAAATGAACCGAAGCATTTTTGAGCTGCAAAAGGAATTGGATTTAAAGTCTCCTCCGTTCTGCATAGAGTGTTTTGACATTTCTCATTTGGCAGGAACGGAGCCCGTTGCGAGCATGGTTCGTTTTGTGAACGGTCATCCGAGCAAGAGCGATTATAGAAAATACCGGGTAAAGATAGCGATGGGCGGAGACGATTATGCGAGCATGCGCGAAATTTTAATGCGCAGGTTAACTCGTTTGCAAATGGAGCACGCAGATTTTCCGGATTTGCTGGTTATAGACGGCGGAAAGGGTCAAGTTGAAGCGGCATACGGGGTTCTTTTGGAGTTGCATTTAACTGACATTCCCGTTATAGGCTTAGCCAAGCGTTTAGAAGAAATAGTATTCCCCGGGGAGCGGCAGCCGATATTGCTAAAGCGCAGCAACTCCGCTTTGCAGCTTTTGCAGCGCGCTAGGGACGAGGCGCACAGGTTTGCTGTGGGCTTTCAGAGGAAGAGACGGCAGAAGTAATTTTTCTAAATTACCGAAAACACCTAAACAGAGGTTCACATTATGGCAGTATCATACAAAGAGCTTGGACTGGTGAATACCAAAGCCATGTTCGCAGAAGCTATAAAAGGCGGTTATGCTATTCCGGCATACAATTTCAACAATATGGAACAAATGCAGGCCATAATACAGGCTTGCGTGGAAACCAAAAGCCCGGTTATCTTGCAGGTCTCCAG
>WQSA01000079.1 GCA_009788135.1 Candidatus Fibrimonadales bacterium | reverse complement strand
AGCTGGCTTTTTTGCTGCGGGTTTGATAACGGTTTTTGTTGCCATGAGGAATACTCCTTTTGTTTGTGAATGTCAGATACAAATATAGAATTTTTTTTTGCAAAGTGTACGAAAAAAATAAATTTTAAAAACTTTTTTCATTCACCCAACGTTTATAATCGCAGAAAGCTTTCACTCCGTCTTCCCAAAAATTTGCAAAACTTTTTGCGAAGGGCGGAAGTTTAAATGGATGCATTCTCAAAACATCGTGCATAACCAAGACCTGCCCATCGGTGTGCTTTCCCGCGCCAATGCCGATTGTAGGCGCGTTTGTAGCCAGCGAGACTTTTTCTCCGAGCGCTTCCGGGATATGTTCCAAAACTATTGAGCATGGTTCCAAGCTGTCTAAAATTCTCGCTTGCTCAAAAATTTTTTCTGCTTCGTCTTCGCTTCTTCCAACTTGTTTGAAACTTGTAGCGGTCTGAGGAAGCAAACCGAGATGCCCCACTAAGTCTATTCCTTTTTCTCTGATCGCCTTAAGAGATTCCAATGGAAGTCCTTCTATTTTCACCGCATCTGCTCCTGCTTCTATCAATCGTGTTGCATTTTGCAACGTGATTTTCGGTTCGCTATCAGAACCAAAAGGCATGTCGCTGATGATGTAACTGTTTGGTGCACCACGTTTTACGGCGCTTGTGAATACGCACATCGCTTCCATCGATATATCTGCCGTCCTGTTCATTCCAAGCATAACGTTGGCGGCAGAATCTCCTACGAGGAGCATATCTATCTTGGCTGCTTCTGCCATTCTGGCGAAGGCAGCATCGTAAACGGTGACCATGGATATAGGTTTGCCATCTTTTTTCATGGCATAGAAGTCTTCTTTAAGCACCCAATCCCCTGGTTTCCAACAGCCAATCCCAAGTTCTCAGATTTTCCAGAGAGCCGGTGTGGGTTTTTAGATGCCCAAGGAAAAAGCTTTCTATTCTTTGCGTTTTCTGCATCCATAGCTGCGATTTCTGCACGGGGGAAAGTCTTGGTGCATAACCAAGGATATCGCAGAGAGTATCCAGCCAGAGCGAGAGCGAATCTTCCTTTACGGTATTTAACTCTAAGCAATTCAAATTGTTAAGCATCCATTTGAATTCTTTTTCCGAAAGAGAGTTTTCATTTCCAAGCTTGAGCAAAATCTCTGCCATGAGTTGCGCGGAAGCTAAACTTTGCAAGTTCGAGCGCATTTTTGGAAAATAATTTTGCAAAAAAGCTTCTTTGGGGATTATTAAAGAAGAATTTCCTTTGTGCCGGTTGTAGCGAATTTCAATCTCGCTGTGCGCAAGAGGGTCTATGCCGGCTTTGAACTGAGAATTTTTGGATTTAGCGCCTTTTACCAAGAGCGATAGAAGGCCAACATCGGGGCTCAGCGCTTTGACTATCCAAGAACTGTCGCCATAAGCATAGCGGTGAAGAACTATTATCTGCGTTCGCAACATTTACCCCGGCGGCCAGTAGAACTGTTTTTTACCTAAAGTGTGCAAATGCAAGTGGTTAACAGTTTGCCCGCCATCCGTTTTGCAGTTGATTACAAAGCGCGCTCCTTTTTCTTCGCAGCCTTCTTGCTTTGCGATTTTTTGAGCGCAGAAGAGCATATGCCCTAGCAATTCTTTGTCATTTTCTTCGATTTCCATTAAATTTTCGATATGTTTTTTAGGTACAATCAAAAAATGCACGGGAGATTGCGGCGTAATATCTTTGAAAGCTATAACTTTGTCGTCTTCGTAAAGAATTTCCGACGGAATTTCGTGACTTGCAATTTTGCAGAACAAACACATCGCAAGTAATGTAGAAAATATTTTTTCTATATTACCATTCAAATGCTTGAATCCCTATTTATTTTTTTCTCGCAAAAACCCATAATAGAGTGGTGCATCACCATTGCAAAGTTCGGGTTTATCTTTGTTCCCGTGATATTTATCCTATTTATGATAACCTTGGAGCGTAGAGGCGCGGCTTTTATACAAGACAGGCAAGGACCCAACAGGACTGGCATACCGCTTTTTCCGTTTTTGAACCACATTCGTTTATTCGGCATTGTGCAGAATGGCGCAGATGGATTGAAACTTTTTACAAAAGAGTTGTTTGAACCCAGAGAAGCACACGGTTTTTGGTTTAAGTTTGCTCCGGCCATTCCGTTTATGGTGGTGTTTTTGTCGCCGGCGGTAATTCCGTGGTTTGGACCTATGGTTTTTGACTGGAGCGGTCAGATTGTACAGATAAGCGGTTCTATTTTGGATTTGGATATCGGGGTGCTTTGGCTTTTTGCCTTTGGCTCGCTTAGCGTTTACGGCACGGTGCTTGGCTCATGGGCTTCCAATTCCAAGTATTCGCTTTTGGGCGGAATGCGTGCCGGTGCAATGATGATAAGCTACGAAGTGTCCATGGGGCTTTCACTGCTAGGTATGTATATATTAGTGGGCAGTTTTAATTTGCATGATATGGTTGCCTGGCAAGAGGTCAATGGCTGGGGAATTTTGGTTCAGCCGATTGCATTTTTGGTATTCTTAGTATCTCTTATAGCGGAAACGGGCCGTGCTCCTTTTGATGTTGCAGAAGGCGAGTCTGAATTGGTTTCCGGTTTTCACACGGAGTTTAGCGGCATGCGTTTTGCCATGTTCTATATGGGCGAATATGCTCACATAGCCATTAACGCCGCTTTGCTTGCGACTTTGTTCTTGGGTGGTTACAGCATTCCGTTTGTTAGCACAGAGATGCTGAGAGAAAATTCCGCTTTGGTTCTAGCGATTGTTTGCGGAGCGTTTATTTTCGGCGCGCTCGCATTTTTGCATCTTATGTACCGCTATGCAAAGTGGTATAAAAATTCTGAAGCAGCAGACAAAGCGATTCGCTTAAAGGAGTGGGGTTTGTACAAAGCGATTGCCTGGCTTGCAGTGCCAGCTCTTGCAATAGCTGGCATAGCTTCGCTTTTCTTTGCAGATTTAATAGCTGCTAATTCGTTTGTATCTGCAGTTATAGCGGCAGCAGTTCAGATTTTGGCATTGCTCTTTAAAATGAGCATTTTCTGCTGGTTATGGATTTGGTTCCGTTGGACTTTGCCGCGTTTCCGTTATGATCATGTTATGCATTTGGGCTGGATTATTCTTTTGAATGTAGCTCTGGCGAACTTGGTGGTCACGGCGTTTTTAGCGAAATTGTTGAAATAAACAAATTCTTGTTCTCAAGCAACTGTTGCGGCAAACGAGCCGCATTCTTCTCCGTTATCACAACCGGCAAACCTAATCCCAAAGCTCGTTCCGCTTTTTTCTGAATATTAAAATGGTCTGGGCAGTCTATTTTTTTAACTATTCTATAGTTCCTTTCCAGCCCCGCGAAAAATCTTTGCGAGCGGGCAATGCCGGCAATAGCGATTATTTCCGAATTCTTTGGCAAATTCAATTCCATTGAAAAAATTATATCCGCATATTTTGCGCTCTCTTCCCACTCCATTGCGCATTTTTTCACGCAGGCTATCTCTGGATGATCCCTCCACAAACTGCGGCAATTGCCATGAGGAATTATGTCTCGCAAACTCTCCGCCCGCTCGCCCCATGTAAGGCAAACCCAAAATGCATGGCTAAGACGGCGATCTTCCAAACCGTCGTCGCTAATTAAAATATCGTATTCGCCGTCTAGCTTTTGGCAAAGTTCAAAGCGATTGCCGGTATAAACTTCAAAGCCTTTTTTTGCATACCATAAATTTTCATCGCCTGTATTTTTGCACAAAATGGCACTGCTAAGTCCTTGCAATTTAAGCTGTTCTGACACGAATGCGGCGTATGGGGTTTTGCCGGCTCCGCCAGCTAATAGACTCCCGATTCCCAAAAGCGGAGTCTTGAAATTTGCATTTTTTTTAGGCGCAAGCCTCGTTCTGGAGTCTATTAAATACCCCAAACGCCAAAGCGCCGAGGCAAACAAAGTTATCATAATAGAGAAAGGTAGAAAAAATTCTATATTTGCCATTGAGTATGAATATGAAATATTACCTTCTATTTTTTGCCATGCTGGTAGGAACAGCTTTCTCGCAATCTATGACAGAAGCTTTGGCAGATGTTAAATGCGCATCTGGAGATTTCAGAGGCGTTGGCATTGCGAAAAACGAAAACGATGCGATTGCTCAAGCGCGTTCAATGATAGCCAGTCAAATCAAAAGTTCTGTTTCTTACAAATCGGAATCTAAGATGGATCAGCGAGTTGTGGACGGAAGCGAGCAGTTGAGCATGAAAAATACAATGCAGACTCAGCAAGAATCCAAACTGCTAAATGCGCAAGATGCTCAGGTAAAGAAAAGCCTTGCAAAAGACGGTTCTCATGGCGTGGTTGCCTGCATGAGCCGTGTCAATGCCGCAAAGCCTTATCAGGCCAGGCAAACGCAAATCGCAGATTCTCTTTCCATGCTAGGTAAAACTGCACCTGCTCAAAAAAGCCCAAAGCTGAAAAAGACAGCTTGGCAAAAAACCAGCGCGCTTTACAATGAATATTTAGATAATGGAAAAGTTTTGCAAAGCTTGGGCGTGCCTTCGGTAAGCAGCGAAGAAGTCTCGAATTTATATGAACTGGTTAAATCGGATTATCAAAATTTTTGCTCAAACCAGAAAATCTATTGGCCCAATTCGAGCGATTACGGTTCAAGAATTCTGTACTCCAAGTTTTCCGGAGATTTTGTGCTGAATCCTGGCGATTGCGAAAACGGCTTGCAGCTTTCCATTTTGGATGCAGAAATTCAATGCGAATACAAAGCTTCGCTTGGCAATCATCTGTGCTCATTCAGGCCCATACTGAAAGGCGAGTCTTGCGCTGGCGAAGTATTTTTTCAGTTGCCGCTCAACCCGGTCCTTTCAATCTCCAGCAAAACCCCGCGCTCGGCAGAAAGCAAGCTTGAATCAAAAATCAGAAGTGCTGATATTAGTTCATGGAAACTGGAATTGAAAAAATGGGTTTCTTCGTGCGTAGAATAGCATGATTCTTGTCCGTTATGTCCTCAAAGAGCATATCGCTCCGTTTTTTGCGGCGCTCTTTGTGACTACATTTTTGTTCGTGATAAATTTTTTGGTTGAGGTTCTAGATAAAGTTCTCTCAAAAGGTATTCCAGCCTCGATTGTTTTGGAAATTTTCGTTCTCAATGTGGTTTGGATGGTGGGCCTTGCAGTGCCGATGTCCGTGCTTGCAGCTACGCTCATGACTTTCGGGCGGCTTTCCGCAGACAGGGAAATTTCTGCCATGCAGGCGGCTGGGGTTTCTCCATTTTCGCTCATGAGGCCGGTGCTCATATTTTCAATCTTGATTATGGTGCTTTTGATTGTTTTCAACAACTGGCTTTTGCCTGAAGCGAATTACAGAAGCGGTATGCTGATGCAGTCCATAAGCCGCAAAAAACCGCACGCTATGATAGACGAAGGCAAGTTAATAAACCAGTTTCCCGGTATTCAGCTTTGGGTTTCTCGCATAGACAATCAAAACGCAACGCTTTACGGCATAAGGATTTTTGAAATCGGCGGCAGTTATCCAAGAGTTATAACCGCAGACAGCGCTTCCATGGAATATGTGGATATGGGTGCAACGTTGATGCTCCACTTGAAAAACGGCGAAAATCATTTTGTTGACCCAAAAGACCCAGAGCGATATTTCAGGATTCGTTTTGCAAATCAGGATTTTGCGGTGCAGAATGTGGATGCCCGCTTTGAGCGCACGGATGCAAAGAATCGCGGCAGCCGGGAAATGCCAATAGAAGAAATGCTGAAAGCAACGGAGGAAACCAAAGACAATTTGCGAAAGTTGACGGAAGAATTTGAACCGCAGATTTGGAAAAATGCCAATGATTTGATAATATCTCTTAAAAGCGAACTGGATGAGCCTTTGCCGCGGCGCAAGGCTGAAACCGTTCAAAAGGAAGAGGCCGAAATTTTGACGCTTGTAAACAGAATGGAAGTTAGGCGTGAAGGTTTTGCCAGGCAAATCGCTCAGTACATGGTTGAGATTCACAAAAAAATAAGCACGGCGGTTGCCTGCGTTGTATTTGCTCTTATAGGAGCTCCGCTCGGCATAATAGCAAGGCGCGGCGGTATTGGTCCGGGCACGGTTTACAGCCTTGGTTTTTTTACCATTTATTGGGTTTGTTTGATTGGCGGAGAAAATTTGGCAAATCGCTTGATAATTTCGCCGGCGATTTCCATGTGGGCTTGCAATGCGTTAATTGGGACAATTGGTTTATTTTTAACATGGCGGGTTGCAAGGCGATGAGATTTTCTTTTTATCTTTTTTGGAATTTTCTGAAATCATTCGCTTTGATTTTAATCGGCAGCGTTCTGGTTTTTGTGATAATTGATTTTGTTGGCAATATAAAAATGTGGCTTTTGAGGGGAATGGGGCAGGTTGCGGAATACTATCTGAATTATCTGCCATATATAGTTTATCTGGTTTCGCCTGTTGCAATAATGCTGACTGCGATAGCCAGTGTTGGGGCTATGGCCAGGCATTTGGAGATTTCTGCGATGTATGGCGCCGGAAGGAGCCCGTTTAGGGTGCTTTTGCCGGTTCTTGCGAGCGGCGTGGCAATAACGGGGCTTCTCCTTGTTATTGGCGAGATGCTTTTGCCAGATGCAAATTATCGCCGTTTGGAAATAACGGAAACCAGAATTGAACAGAGAAAGAATCCGAGAATCAAGGAAAAGCATCAGTTTGTATATATAGGTTCGGATCATTCGGATTGGTATTTTAAGTATTACAACGGCATAACGAAAAAGGGAGATAGGATGTCTTTGGTTGTGCAAGACAATGGCAAGCCGATTGCTCGTTACGATGCGAAAAATATAGAGTGGAATGATACTTCCTGGGTTTTATTCGATGGCTGGGCCAGGTATTTTAGTCTGGACGGAAATATGAGCGCGTATAAATTCCAAAAAATGGACATAGGCAAGCAGACCAGCGTTTTGCCGGAAGACATAATAAACGAGAGGCAAAGCCATGAGGAGATGGGCATAAGGCAAATCAGCCGCAGAATTGAGATTTTGAGGCGCAGCGGCGAAGACACGAAAAAGATGGAGACTCAGATGCATTTTAAGTATTCCGGTCCGATGACGGCTTTGGTGACTTTGATAATAGCGCTTTCACTTTCGCATAAATACAAGCGGGGTGGTTCTTTGAGCCAGCAGTTTGGCGTTGGCATAATTTTGACATTCAGTTATTACATTGTAATAAGGGTTGGCGTGCAGATGGGCGAAAACGGTATTTTGGAGCCGTGGCTTGGGGCGTGGATTGGTCATATAATTTACGGAACTGTTGGTTTGGCGATGTTGCTTAGGTCGTTTAGGCTGTAACCCTTGACATTGCCGACTTTTTTTTCTATATTTAGGGACCCTGGCTCTGTAGCTCAGTTGGTAGAGCGTCGGACTGAAAATCCGTGCGTCAGCAGTTCAAGTCTGCTCGGAGCCACTAACATTCTAGTTTTTTTCTATATTAGTTCCTATGAAAAAAATTATCCTTATTCTGTCCGTAGCGCTGGCAACTTTTTCTTGCCAAGCAACAAAAAATCCGCAAAGCAACGAGGCTTTGCAGAAAAAGGCCGATAG
Organism: Candidatus Fibrimonadales bacterium; assembly: GCA_009788135.1. GTDB lineage: Bacteria > Fibrobacterota > Fibrobacteria > Fibrobacterales > Fibrobacteraceae > Fibrimonas. Next base: position 1,938 of record WQSA01000079.1, on the reverse strand, counting down.
CCTTGCCACCGAGCTCGCCGAACTCAAAAGCGTGCTGGGCTTTGTTCTTGAAAGAGGCATGAATTCCTCTTACGAAGACGTGAAAAAACAAATTGAGCAGGCCAACAAGGTGCACGACTTGAAAATAGACGAAAGCCCTTCCACCGGCAGCCCTAATGCGAAAATAGTGATAGTCGAATTCACCGAATTCCAATGCCCCTATTGCGCAAGAATAGCTCCGGTCCTAGACTCCATAGTCCGCACCTACCCAGACAAAGTTCGCCTTGTATATAAGCACTTCCCGCTCAGTTTCCACAAAGATGCTCCGGCAGCAGGCGCTGCTGCTATAGCCGCTCAAAAACAGGGCAAATTCTGGGAATACCGCTGGGCACTCGCTCCTCATTATAGCAGCTTGAACGATTCAACTTTCCTCGCTGTTGCCGGACAGGTTGGTTTGAACATAGATCAGTTCAGGCAAGACATGGTTCTTGATGCCGCAAAACAGGCTATAATAGACCGCGATATGAAGCTCGGAATGGAAGTTGGAGTTCAAGGAACGCCAAACTTCTATGTAAACGGCAAACGCCAAGACAGATTCAGCCCTGCTCTTATTGAGCAACTGATAAAGGAATTGTACTAAACATGAATTACGAAGATGCTGGCGTGTCTCTCGCAAGAGCAGACAAGGCCATGATAGGTGTTAAAAAATCCGTTCGCACCACATTCAACGCTGGCGTGCTCGGTGATATAGGCAATTTTGGCGGTTTATTCACGCTCAGTCACTTGGGTTTGAAAGACCCTGTTCTGGTATCTTCGGTTGATGGAGTTGGCACAAAATTAAAAATTCACTTTGGGCTTAAGAGCCACGACCTTCCGGGTCAAGACATTGTGAATCATTGCTGCAACGATATTTTGGTTCAGGGCGCACGGCCGCTTTTCTTTTTGGATTATCTGGCAACAGGCAAGCTGGAAGACGGAGTTTTGGAAGCCGTTGTTGAAGGCATGGCCAAGGCATGCAGAGAAAACGACTGCGTTTTAATAGGCGGCGAGACTGCTGAAATGCCAGGCATGTATCACGATGGAGAATACGATATTTCCGGAACCATAGTAGGCGTTGTTGAGCGAGAAGAAATTATAGATGGAAAGAAGATAGTTCCTGGAACTGTTGTTTTGGGAATGCCGTCAACAGGCTTGCATACAAACGGCTATTCGCTTGCACGCAAGGCTTTGGAAATTGGCGGTCACGACTTAAAAGGTCAGATAGGCAAAGTTTTGGCGGTTCCGCATCGCAGTTATTATCGCTCTTTGATAGATTTGGTTCATGCGAAAAAATTGCAGGGCCTTGTGCATATAACTGGTTCGGGTTTTCAAGGCAATATTCCTCGCATTTTGCCCAAAGGAGTTTCGGTTCAAATAAACCGTTCTGCCTGGCAGGTTCCGGAAATTTTCAACCTTATCCAGCAAAGCGGCAATGTTGAATTAGACGAGATGTACAGAACATTCAATATGGGAATGGGAATGTTGATTTTCTCAGATCCGGCAGATGTCGCAGAAATTCGAAAGCATTTGGAAGGCAAGGGCGAAACCGTGATTGAATGCGGCAAGGTTATTGAAGGTGAAAATAAGGTTTTTCTGTAGTTAAAAAGCCATTCTAATCATCATGGAAATCCCGCCCAAATCCCAAGAATTTAAAATTCTGTCTTTTTCGCTGGATTTCACGGCTAAACTCAAATATCCAAGCTCGCCCCAAATAGAAAAGCCCTCCCATTGCCAAAAACGATAGCCCAAAAACACCCCATAACCGCTACCCAAAGGGTCAAAATCCGCCTTAGCCTCGCCCCAAGAGGAATAAATCTCCGTGCCTGGGAGCATCCAGTAATAGCGCAAAAACAAGCTGAAATAGTCGCCGTTCTTCAGCGAAATCAAATTCGGGGAAATCAGCAGGCGATATTCCATAAA
>WQSA01000078.1 GCA_009788135.1 Candidatus Fibrimonadales bacterium | reverse complement strand
TTTTTGCAAGCTCGTTTTTCAAGTTTTCGCCCATAAGCTTATCGGGCAAAAATGCTATTTTGTCGTTTGGAATGTTGCTTATCACTTTGACAACGTTTGAGCTTGTCACGCAAACATCGCACTGCGCTTTAACATCTGCGGTTGTATTTATATAGCATACGAATGTATGTTCAGGGTATTGCTCCCTGAGCTTTTTCGCCTGTTCGCCCGTTATGCTTTCTGCAAGGCTGCATCCCGGATTTGTTCCGGGGATTAGCACTCTTTTGTCAGGATTTAAGATTTTCGCGGTTTCGCCCATAAATTCCACTGCTGCGAAAATTATGGTTTGCGCTGGAGTTTCCATAGCGTTTTTGCTGAGCTGGTAAGAATCTCCGCTATAGTCTGCCACGCCGAACGTGATTTCCGGAGCAACGTAGCTGTGAGCGAGAATTGCGACATTCTTTTCCTTTTTCAACTCATTGATTTCATTGATCAAAGCGGTAAGTTTTTCGCAATTTTCCATTGAATATTGGCAAAGCACGGCTGAATTCTGCACAGAACGCAGTTTATTGTAAAGTTCTTGTGGTTGCATATTCTTAATTTACTAAATTTTGCGATATGAAAAAACTCCTAGCTGTTTGTACAGTATTGCTCTGTGGTATTATAGGTCTTGGATTTGGTACTGTATTCTATGTTTACAAGCAGTGGCAGCAGCCTTCGCCTTTGAAAGAACCTATACTTCTCGAAATTCCCAAGGGCTATGGCACGGGGCAAGTCAGCATGCTTTTGCAAAAGGCTGGAGTTGTGGAGAGCGCAAGGTCTTTTAAATGGTGGTGCACTTTTAATTCTGGCAAAGCGAATTTTAAAACAGGCTGGTATGCAATTCCAACCGATCAAAGTTTTGAGCAAATTGCCGCACTCCTAAGCTCTGGCAAAACTGCAACCATAAGGGTTACCATACCGGAGGGCAGGGCAACTTGGGAAGTAGCCGGGATACTGGCAAACTCGCAGCTCAAGCTTGATAGCGCAAAGCTGGATGCTTTGATGCGAAATATAGCATTTGCGGATTCACTTGGCGTAAAAGCGAAGGATTTGGAAGGATATCTGTTGCCCGATACTTACGATTTTCCTTATGGCACGGATGAGCGAGGCGCAATAAAAATTCTTGTGCGGGCAAACTTAAAGCTCAGAGACGAAATGCAAGCGAAAAACAGCCCCGTTTGGAATGAGCTTGGAGATTGGCATAGAATTTTGACAATGGCAAGCGTGGTGGAAGAGGAAACCGGGCTTCCGCAGGAGCGCTATATGGTAGCGGGCGTATTTATGAACCGCTTTAGAATAGGGATGCCTTTGGGTGCAGATCCAACCGTGCGGTTTATTTTCCGCAACCTCACAGGTCCCATCTACAAAAGCCAGCTTGCAAGCGACAGCCCATACAACACACGCAGATTTGCAGGATTGATGCCTGGTCCAATTTCAAATCCTGGACGTTTGGCTATAGAAGCCGTGCTCTTCCATGAGAGAACCGAGTATCTTTATTTCGTTGCAAAAGACAACGGAACGCGAGAGCATTTTTTTGGAAAAACCCTTGCAGAGCATAATAGCTACAAAGATATTGCGGCTAAGAACAGGGGGGAGAAATAGCCTGATGGGAATAGATAAATGTCTAGAATATTGATAAAAACACCTAAAGAAATAGAAAGAATCAGAGATTGCGGCGCTCTTGTAGCGGAAACTCTTGCGAAATCCAAGGAAATGTGCAAACCTGGCGTGTCAACTTTGGAAATAGATGATTTTGTCAGGGAATTTACGCTTAAAAATGGGGCTATTCCAGCCTGCTTAGGGTACGAGGGCTTTCCAAAAAGCGTTTGCACGAGCGTCAATGATGTTGTAACTCATGGAATTCCAGGGCCTTATGTTCTAAAAGACGGTGATATTATAAATGTGGACATCACCTCGATTCTGAATGGCTATTATGCGGATTCAAGCGAAACGTTTTTTGTGGGGCCACCAAAGCCCAATGCCAGCGAGTTGGTAGTTACGGCTAGGGAATGTCTTTTTGAGGGCATAAGAGTTTGCGGGCTTCCAAATGCCCGTTTTAGCGATATAGGCGCAATAATAAGCGGAATAGCCGAGGAACACGGTTTTAGCGTTGTGCGGGATTACTGCGGGCATGGCATAGGCAGAAGTTTTCACGAAAAACCCCAGGTTATCCATTATCGCCAAATGCTTCCGGGCCCTAAGATAGAAAATGGCATGGTTTTCACCATTGAGCCCATGATAAACGAAGGATCTTATAAAACCAGGCTTCTTGCAGACAAGTGGACTGCCGTAACCGCAGATGGCAAACTCTCTGCTCAGTGGGAGCATACCATAGCCATAACCCCACACGGCGTGGAAATCTTGACTTTGGCAAGGTGATTATTTCTCAATTTTGAACTGTTTGATGCTTAGCAAAATGCCCTTTCTGCGGGTATCAACGCTCCAGTTTCCTTCTTCCAGGCTGTCTGCGGAAATGGAACTGAAACATGCGGAATCTTCCAGTTTGCACGGCGTGTTTTTTATCATTTCAGTGCCGCGATACCAAGTGTGCCATACGGTATCCGTATAGTTTGTTCCTAAAGAAGAATATGCGAAAATTCGATTTATATCGGCTTTTAGGCTGAAAACGGTGTCCACATTTACTGGCCCGCTGGCTGCAACCAAAAGGCATATTTCAGTTGATGCTTCAAAAACTTCCTCTTCGGGTTGTGCAAAATTGGAAGTTTTTTTGAATAAGGTTACGCTGAACAGGGCGAAAAGAAGAAAAACGAAAAATACAATGCCCCTCCATAGCCTGTTTATCGGCGGCAGGGACATTTTTCTAAGCCTTGGGAGTTGCGGCGGAGAGTTTGTTCAGCAGTTTTCCGACCTTGGCCTTGTAGTTGGAAGCGCGGTTTTTGCTAAAGCCGGCACGGCTTTTAGCGGCAGCTTTGTCTAACATGCTGTAAAGTCTTGGGACTTCTTTCAAAGCATCTTCTTTGGTCTTTGCGCCACGTACTACGCCAAGACTAGTGCGGATAGCGGAACGTGTGGAACGATTTGCTGCGTTTGCCTTTTTAGCTTGACGCAATCTCTTTAAACAAGACTTGTTTGGCGGTACCATTTTTTTTGCAGCCACTGATTCAACTCCAATAAATAAGGATTATTGGCAATAATATAGAAAAAAATTGCCTATCTGTCAAGGAAAAATGTATATTAACAGATATATAGCGGGGTTTTTATGAGGCTTTTATCGGTAATATGCATATGCATAGCCTTTTTTGTGCCTGTGTTTGCTGGAACTATGCAAGTGGAGAATCTGAACCGCGGGCTTATTGCCGTGCGATCGGGCCAAGGCTATTATCTGTCTTGGCGGCTTTTGGCAAACGAGCCTTATGATGCGGGTTTTAATGTTTATCGCGGGGCAACCAAGCTTAACCCTGCCCCTATTTCTGGAGCTACCATATACACGGATGCCAATGCGGCTCAGAACAGCGTTTATACTGTGCGGGCAGTGGTTGGAGGCGTTGAGCAGGCGGCAAGCGCCGAGGCTCTGCTGATAAATACCACCGAAGGGTCAAATTCAGGCTATATCCATGTTAATTTGCAACGGCCGCCTACTGGCGCTCAGGGTGGAACTTATTCGCCTGGAGATGGAAGCGTAGGGGATCTTGATGGCGATGGGATTTATGAAATTGTGGTTAAGTGGGATCCCAGCAATGCAAAAGACAATTCTCAAGCCGGCGTTACAGACAATGTACTTTTAGACGCTTACAAACTTGATGGCACGCGTTTGTGGCGCATAGACTTGGGCCAAAATATAAGGGCAGGCGCACACTATACGCAGTTTATGGTTTACGATTTTGACGGCTGCGGCAAGGCAGAAATAATGGTAAAAACGGCTCCAGGGACCAAAGACGGTGCTGGCGCATTTATCAAAATGGGTCCTGCAGCTTCTGCCAGCCACACTACGGCTTATCGCAATGCGGAAGGCTATATTCTTTCAGGGCCAGAGTATATTACGGTTTTTGATGGTGAAACCGGCAAAGAGCTTGCCACAGCAGATTACTGGCCGGCGAGAGGCACGGTGAGTAGCTGGGGAGATAGCTATGGCAATCGCGTTGACCGCTTTAATGCAGTTGTTGCTTATGTGGATGGCGAACGTCCAACTGGAGTTTTCCAGCGAGGTTATTATACGCGCATGACTATGGCTGCGTGGGACTGGCGGGATGGCAAGCTTACCCAGCGTTGGACTTTTGATTCTGGAGCTTCCGGCAACAGCAGTTACGCCGGTCAGGGCAATCATCAGTTGAGCGTGGCAGATGCCGATGGCGATGGCAAACACGATATAATAACCGGTGCAGCTGTTATCAAAAGCGATGGCAAGGGCATGCACGTATCTGGCGGTGGACATGGGGATGCACTTCACGTTGCCCACATGATAAAAAATCATCCTACTCCGCAGATTTTTATGCCGCACGAGAGCGGCAGCATTGGATTATCGCTTAGACATGCGAGCAATGGAACCTCTATCTTTAGCAAGGCGAATAGCGATGATGTGGGCCGCGGATGCGCTGCCGAATTGGACCCGGCAGTGCCTGGGTTCAAATTTTGGGGAGCAGGCGGCATGGGATTGTACGATATTGCGGGAACTGTCGTAGGACAGCTTCCCAATAATGGGAATAATTCAAGCACCGAGAAGATATGCAATCATGTCGTTTGGTGGGATGGGGATCTTGCCAGAGAGATTCTTGATGGAGACAAAATAGCCAAATGGAACATAACCAATAACCAAGGCTCGCGGTTGCTTACAGCAACCGGTTCAAGTTCGGTTAATGGTACCAAGTCCAACCCTGTGCTTCAAGCCGACCTTTTTGGGGACTGGCGCGAGGAAGTGATATTTGCAAATGGCACAAATGCGCTCAGAATTTACACCACAACTATGACAACAACGCATAGGTTGCCAACATTGATGCACGATCCTGTTTACAGAGTGGCGGTGGCATGGCAGAATTCATCGTACAATCAGCCGCCGCATCCAGGATATTACATTGCCAGCGATATGAATTTTCCGCCGCCAACTCTTGATGTTGCTATAGTAGGCGTGGTAACGCCAAGCTCTAGTTCAATTGCGATTTCAAGCAGTTCAAGTTCAAGCAGTTCAAGTTCAAGCGAAGCTAGCACTTCCATAATGCCCATTAATCAGTTAATAACAGAGAATTCTTCGCTTTATTACAACCTTCGCGGGCAACCGTTAGGCTCAACCAAACCTGCAACACCTGGGGTTTATATTGAAAAGACTGGAAATAAAATATTGCGCGTGCTGGTGATGTAATCAAATTATTTGATTACTCCTTTGCTTTTCCACTTGCCCTTGCGCCAACGGATGTAATTTACAATGGAGCGGTAAAATTCATCCGAAGCCATTCCCAGCCACAGACCTACCGCCCCAAGTTCTGCTCCATAACACAGGAACATGGTAGTGCCCAGACCCAAAGTCCACATGGATATAGTTCCATACACAGCGGGGAATGCAGAGTCTCCCGCAGCCCTCAGCGCATTTGTTATAACAATGTTTGCAGCCTTGAACGGCTGCAAAGCGACATCGCACCAAAGCAGCAGGCAGCCTAAATGCAAAATATCCGGAGCGTCTGTGTAAAAAGAGAGCAGCAAATTCCCGCAAAGCGCCACTATTATCGCCACTGCAAATGCGCTCGAACTGCTCCACACAAGGCTCTGATGCAGTCTTTTGTCTGCCTTGTCAAAATCCTTGTTGCCAACAAGATGAGCAACGAGAATCTGGTTGCCGCTAGCCAAGCCTACGCTCGAAACCACGGCGAACATAGCAAACACGCCCGCAAAAACCCTTGCCGCCGTTGACACATCGCCAAGCCTCACGAACAAGGCCATCACAAAAACCTGAAACAACTGAAAACTAACAGGTTCAATTGCCGCTGGCACTCCTATTCTAAGCCAGTCCGACAAGAGCAAAAAATAGCCTTTTTTAATGTCTTTAAGTTTTGTCTTGTGCTCAAGCGAATAAACGACTACAATCCACAAAACCATTGCGGAAATAGCCCAAGATATGCCCGTTGCTATTGCCACGCCGTAAACGCCTTGCATAAAAGGCGGAGTGCCAAAATAGCCCTCCAAAAAGATAAAGTTCAAAGTAGCGTTTACAACCAAAGCGATAATATTGGCGAACAGGTTCCATATAGTGTGGCCATGCGTAGCGACAAGGCTGGTGAGCGTTCCCTGCAAAGCCCTGAACACAATGGCTGGCGAGATGGTTAGCAAAAACTTGACAGCCGCATCTGCAGGCTCTCCGCTTAGCCCCATTAGGGCCACTATAGCAGGGGCGGAAAACCAGAGCATAACTCCCATAGCAAGCCCTATAACTACACTCCCTGTTATCACAAGCGTTTGCGTGACTTGAGCATGGCGAGGCCTGTCTCCGCCCAAAAACTGCGAAGCGATGCTCGCTCCAGCCTGGGCAAAAGCCTGTATGGCCATGAACAAGGTACCTATAACCGGCAGCAATGCGCCAACCCCTGCGGCGGCCTCCACCGAGCGTTTGGACAAAAACCAGCTGTCCAGCATGGGAATCGCCATTCCTATGCCAAAAGTGACAACCAAAGGCCACGAGAGAGAAAATAAGGATTTGTCTTTAACGGCCACTATTCGCCAGCACTCTTCCTAAAAGTATATTTAGGTTTATAATAATCGATTACTTCGTCCATTGTTCTGAACCTTTTGCTAACGGCTCTGCGCAAATTGCGGTCTGTTTTCATTTTGTTTTGGAGTTTGTCCTTAATGTCAGAGAAGAACAGCTCGTCTGCGGCCATATCAACATGCTCTTGGGTATAGGTCATGGAATACCTGCGTTCCAGGAGCTGGAACAGCGCGGTTTCGCATGGGCGAGGCGAATTTGACGCAATTCTTTTGACAACAGGCATATAGCAACGCTCAATATACTCTTTTTTGTGAGAAATAATGAAATCATCTACGGCGGGGATATTCATATCCTTTTCGTGGTCGGCCCTGACAACCTCTCGTTTTTCCACAGAAGAGCAAGAAATTAGAATAATAGCAGAGATGAATAAAATTATGCGCATAATGCATAATATAGAAACTTACTATATTCTTCCTATGCAAGATTCGCACAACGCAGAAAACGAATACGAAGAAGAGCATGAAGAAGAACATGAAGGCAAAAAAAAATTGCTGTGGATTCTCATTTTCGGGCTTCCCATAATTTTATGCTTTGTTTCTGTTAAAATTGCCTGGAATAGCCTGACTCCAACGCTTCCTTCCTTTGAGAAGCTGGAAACCATAGAACCGCGCTTAATCACAAAGATTTTCGACAAAGACTCGGTTTTGGTACATGAATTTTATGTTGAAAAACGAATTTGGACCCCCATAGACAGCATTCCTGACATGGTTAAAAATGCCGTTATAGCAACGGAAGACCGCAAATTCTGGACTCACTGGGGAATGAACCCGCTTGCCATTCCAAGCGCTGTGCTGGAAAGCTTTAGATCTGGCAATAGAATGAGAGGGGCAAGCTCCCTGACCCAGCAGCTCTCCAAGCTTCTGTTCCTAACCCCGGAACGTTCGCTCACCCGCAAAATACGGGAAGTTATGACCGCCATTCGCATAGAGAAAACCTATACCAAAGAAGAAATCCTGGAATTCTACCTGAACGAAGTCTATTTGGCTGGCGGGAATTACGGATTCCAGTCCGCAGGGCAATATTATTTCGGAAGACCCTTGGACAGTTTGACCGTTCCGGAAATAGCCGTGCTTGCAGGCATGCTACAACGTCCGGAGGCTTACCGCCCGGACCGCTTTCCAGAAACAGCCCTTGCCCGCAGAAACACGGTTTTGTTTGCGATGAGGGATGCGGGTTATATTTCAAAAGGCGATTACGAAGAGTATGTAAAAGTACCGCTCAGAACCGAAGAAAAGGAAACATCTGTAATTGCTCCATACTATATGGAAGAGATTCGCAAATACATGGAAAGCAAATATGGGGAAAACTCCCTGTATTCCGATGGAATTTCCATTTATAGCACTGTGGATCCCAACGCGCAGAAAATAGTTGAAAAAGCGGCTTTGGATCAATTGTTGAAAGTTGACAGAAGGCTTCGCCTGAGGGCTATTTATAAATTGGGGCTTTCAAAAAGATACAATATGCCTGTGGATACCGTGCTCAAGAAATTCGATTCGGTCTATGCGCATTTTTCAGAAAATTTTTTGGCAAAAGACACTGCGGAAAAACGACTGTTTCCCGATTCTTCGCGCTACCGCCAGGCTCAAGTAGGGGTTATTTTGATTGAGAACGAAACAGGGGCAATCAGGGCTATGGTTGGCGGAAAAAATTTCAACGAAAGCAAATGGAACCGCGCGGTGCAAACTTTGAGACAGCCGGGTTCCTCTTTTAAACCTTTTGTTTACGCTACCGCTATGGATAATGGAGCTTCCCCCTGCGATTCGGTTAATGATGCGCCCATAACAATTCCAGATCCTTTGGATACATCGAAATTCTGGAGGCCCGGCAATTATTCAAAAGAGTTCAAGGGCATGATGACTTATCGCAGAGCGTTGGCGCTTTCGCAGAATTTGCCGGCAATTCAGGTTGGCATGAAGTATGGCCTTAAAAACGTTGTGGAATACGCTCGCAGGTTTGGGGTTAAAAGAGCTCCCTTGCAAGCGGTGCCAAGCCTTGCCCTTGGTTCGGTAGGCGCAACTCTTATGGAAATGACAAGCGCTTATACGGTTTTCCCAAATGGAGGGAACAGGATAGAGCCTTATTATATAGAGTCCATAGTCGGCAAAAAGGGCGAGGTTATAGAAAAGCATTACAAGGTTGAGCATGAGGTTTTGAAAAAACCGGCTGCATTTATTATGGTTAGGATGCTGCAGCTTGTGAACACCGGCGGAACAGCGGCAAAGATTTGGGCAAGCGGTTTTCAGCACCCAAGCGGCGGGAAAACCGGTACCACAAATGATTACACGGATGCTTGGTATATAGGATTTACCAAGCAATACACTATGGGCGTGTGGATTGGAACGGACGATTTTCTTCCCATGGGACCTGGACATACAGGCACGGAAGACGCTATGCCGGTGTGGTTGAACTCAATGCCGGAAATTCACAAAAAATTGCCAAAGCTTGATTTTCCTTCGCCTGGCGTTCCTTCTAAAAGAATTTGCAATTATACAGGAAAAGTTGCTGGTTCATATTGCAATGCGGCTACGGATTGCCTTTACACTTCCGGACATGTTCCTTCGGAGCAGTGCGATGGAAACCATTTTGGGCAGTCAAAAGAGAGCGCGGCAACCATATTTGGAAACACTTCTTCTCCTGTACCCAAAGAAGGCAAAGCAAGGCAAGTATTTTAATGGTTAACCACGATTACACTCTTGGATTTGACGATAAACTTTTAGCCTTTATACGCTATGTTTTCAAAAATCACGCCGAGTTCAGGCATTCTTGCCTTAGGCTTGCAGCTAAATATTCTCCGATATTCGGGGGAGTGCCAGGCAGGGAGAAACGAGTT
>WQSA01000077.1 GCA_009788135.1 Candidatus Fibrimonadales bacterium | reverse complement strand
CCCCCCCCCCCCCCCAATTTATTCTAATTGTCAGAACGCCGATATCCACGATTTTTGGGATTTTATCGATTCTGGCTTTTTTGCAACAATTTTCCCTAAAATTAACAAGGAGGATACAATATGAATAGGATAATATCCATTCACGTCGCTGCTATTATAATGGCAGCATCATTAACATTCTTTTCCTGCTCTTCGGGCGGAGGCAGCAAAGAAGAAGACACGCCGTCTTCAAGCTCGGCAACGGTAGGAAACATCTTATCGTCTAGCTCGGTTGCAGTAAAAGTCCGCTCATCAAGCTCGGTTGAGCAAACAATCCCGTCAAGTTCATCTGAGCAAACAATTCCGTCCAGCTCGTCTGAGCAAATAACAATCCCGTCTAGCTCGTCTGTGCAAATAACAATCCCGTCCAGCTCGTCTGCGCAAATAATAATAACCCCGTCCAGCTCGTCTGTGCAAATAATAATCCCATCCAGCTCGTCTGCGCAAATAATAATAACCCCGTCCAGCTCGTCTGTGCAAATAATAATCCCATCCAGCTCATCTGTGCAAATCGCCTCATCAAGCTCGGTTGCAGGAACGCCTAGCAGTTCTTCGCTAAAGCTAAGCTCTTCTTCATTAGCTGGAAATATATGCGGAGTGTCTATTATCAGCAACGATAACTATTTCTGCCTTGATAACGTAGTTACGGCTAAATGCAATGGCGAAACATTTCCCTCAGGCAAATTCTGTGATGAAGGTCAGCTTTACAACAGGTGCGGAGGGGATGCTTACTACACAGATCGTCAATTCTGCTTAAATGGCGTAGTTACGTCTAAATGCGGTGGCTCAGGTGGCGAAACATATACCACAGCGCAAATGTGCCATTATGGTAAAGTAAAGGATTATTTCACCGATACTCGCAATAACGAAAAATACCCGATTGTAACCATAGGCACTCAAACCTGGATGGCAAAGAATTTGTATAACGCCAACGGCGGCATCAACACTATATGTTATGATAGAAGTTCTGCCAACTGCGCTAAATACGGCTACCTTTACACTTGGGAAGCGGCTAATACGTGCCCCTCTGGCTGGCGCTTGCCTAGCAATGCGGATTGGCAAACGCTGATAGATTATGTTGGAGCTTCTTCTGCTGGAACAAAACTAAAAGTAGCAAGCCCTGATTGGGATGGCACTGATGACTACGGCTTTGCAGCTCTTCCGAGCGGTTACCGCACTACCGCAGGCGATTTCGGCGGACTCGGCAACGACAGCTACTGGTGGACTGCTGATAAGGACCTTATTGAAGCCTGGTCCCGGTACATGGGCACTTACCGCAGCCAAGTAGGTGCTCCTGGCATAGCCAATATGTCTAACCAGTATTCAGTTCGTTGCGTGAAGTAAATGCAACGCACCATAGGGGCAGCAATTGCCCCTTGACAAAATGAAAAAATTTTCTATATTATATTAAATGAGTTTTATAAAAAACCAAAAAGCTCCTAGAACCGATGCTGATATATCCAGCTTCGTTTCTCGTTATTTTCATGGCAATGTTCGGGCTCAACTAGGCCGAATTATTACAGCCAAAGATGTTGAACGCAAGAGGAAAGAAGTCGCAAGCTATGTATTCTGACAATAAAGTAAATATATTTCAAAATCTTAAAAAATTATTTGACGAGGCGGAATTCTTGGAAAAAGAACTTGAAATAGAGTCTTCTGCTTATTTTCAACCATCTGTTAATGAGCTTCGTTATGCAGCTAGACATTTGCTGAATTATCTTGTAAACAATAAAGATGTTGATTACGAAGAATCAAAAGCACATATATTGAGAGCTATTTATGATGCTCGCGATATGTTGCTTTTATTATATTATGAAAAAATAAATGAATTTGAAAAGTTTTATAAATCAGTTTCAATATCAAACTCTATTGCAAATTGGGTACAGATTCGTGCTAGATTGAATAAAATTAAGATGCTGTCAGCAGACCCAGAATTTAAGAATAACAATAGAGAAGAGTTTGATAGAACATACAATGAGGTTAAAGACATATGGACTCTTATAGACGCAGCTATTCCAGAGTTGGATAAACAATTAAGTTTATCCAGAAAAAACAAAATAATTACCATAACATCAATGACAATCGCAATAATATCAGCAATTATAGCTTTTTTAAAATGAAATAGAAAGATTTGGTTGTATCGGATGGAGACAAATTCTCCATTATCACCTCATCCTGCTAATCTCAACGCTCCCGCCATTCCTCACCGGAGACGCTCCAACGCACAGCACAGTGTCTCCAATTCTTACCCCTGCCAAAACTTCAACCCTGTCAACAAGCCTCACTCCCAGATTAATGCGGGTAAGCTCAGCCTTGCCACCTTTGTATAAATACACGTTGCTGCCAAGCGCATCGCTTCCTATAGCTTCCGGCGGAACGGTCAAAGTCTCTTTGGGTGGCAATTCCAGCGCAAATTCCAGCGGAGCGCCTGGAACAAGTTCCTCAGGCTGGCCATTTATAGTCGCTCTTGCAAGCAAAGTTCTGGTTGAGCCGTCCAAAGCGCTTTCCAAAGCATCTACCTTCGCTTTGTACTTAATCGCATTTCGCACAAATTCCACTTCCATGCCAGGCTCCAAAACAGAAGCGTATTTGTCTGCAATGGAAAAATCTACCTTCAGCGGATATTTCTGAACAATTTTCACAATGGGGGCGCCAACGGAAATATGCTTGCCTATAGTCACTTTGCCTATGCCGAGCTTGCCATCAAAAGGCGCCAAAATCAAAGTTTTGAGCAAGTTTGCAGCGGCTTCCACAGAATCTGCCTCCGCAACCNGCATATCAGCCAAAGTTATTTCCCATTCCTGCGAAGAGATTGCACCCGATTCAAACAGCCGTTTTTTTCTATGCGCAGTGCTTCTGGCAAGCGAAAGTTTTGAATACGCTCTGGACATAACCGCCCTTAAATTAGCATCCTCAATTTTTACAAGAGATTCTCTGGCTCTTACGCTTTGCCCATCTTTAAAATAAACCGTCTGTATTTTCCCCGCCATTTCTGACTGAATATCAACTTCCTTAGCAGGCTGCAAAATGCCAACGCCCCTAACCGAACTCCTCAACTCCTCCGGAGCAGCAATAATAGCTTCAATTCTAACAGCCTGCGAGCCTCTCCCCCCTCCCCCCGACTGAGGCTGTTGCTCAGACTTGGAACAGGAAAGAAATAATAAACCAATTAAACTAATTAATGCCCCTATTGTCAGCCTCATTCTTATTGTTCCTGCTGTAACCAGTGTTTTGCCGTTCTATATTAACTTTGTTCTTTTGCGTATATATATCAAACACCTTTTCGGCATCCATGCCTGCAGTCATTGCAAGCGATAGCCAAAAGTGCAGTTGGTCAACAATTTCTATTTTTATGTTTTGCATATCCAGCTTGTCTTTGCTCCACCACTTCCAAAGCAATTCCTCGCCAAGCTCTCTGCTCTCGTCGTTTAAAGCTTCCAGNTANTTGCGAAGCCATTGATTGACCTCNGTGTTTGAACCCAAAGGTTCCCCGCTTTGAACTTGCGCTCTTAGAGCCGCCATCGTTAGAACNTTGCCGTTTTTATCCCGCAAGTCCTGTTTTGAAAAAACATAATTGTTCAAAGTTTCCTGCAAGCGAAAAAGCTCTTCAAGTTTATCNGGCATTATAGATTAGCCTCCAGTATCTGCTGNTATTTGCTTTGGGGATAAGCTGCCGTTAAGCTCTCTATTTCCTGTCCGTTCTTGAAGAATTTAACCGTGGGAATTGAGCTAACATCGAGTTCCACGGCAAGCTCCGGAACTTCGTCTATGTTTACTTTGGCCACAACCGCCTTGTCTTTGTACAAGTCGCTCAACTTATCGATTATCGGACCCAAAGCCATGCACGGACCGCACCACGGCGCCCAAAAATCCACCATAACAAGCTGGTTGGATTGGATTAGCTTTTTGAAGGAATCTTCTGTTAAATGAATGGCAGACATAATTTGCACCTCTGCGCATAATATAGAAAATGTTTTCTAAATTTAACTGCGAAATGCAGAATAATCAAAAATTTTCAGCGATCCATAACCGCAAGGCTTCTCATCAATATGAGATTTTGGANNGTTTTGAAGCAGGAATGGTTTTGGTAGGCTCGGAAGTCAAATCNATTAGAGCTGGGCATATAAGCCTTAGCGAATCTTGGGTTGATATTTCGGAAAACGGGGAGCTTTGGCTGGTAGGTGCGCACGTAAATGAATATTCGCAAGCGAACCAGTTTAATCACATACCTGCAAGGCGAAGAAAGCTTCTGGTTCACAGGCATGAGATAGAAAAAATGCAGAAAGCCGTTGAAATAAAAGGACTTACGCTTATTCCATTAAAGCTGTATTTCAAAAAGCGCAACGCCAAGCTTGAAATAGCAATCTGCCGAGGCAAAAAGCATCACGATAAAAGGCAGGATTTGATTGCAAAAGACGATGCAAGGAAGATTTTATCCTAGCAAAGCGTTAAGTATCCTCAAATAACTCCTATACCTCGCCTCAGAAATCAACCCTTTCTCAATTCGCTGCAACACGGCGCAGCCCGGTTCGCTCTGATGCTTGCAATCCTTGAACTTGCAATCAAAAAAATCATGCTCAAAAAATCCTGGAAAACAGCGAGCAAGCTCATCTGACGTTAAATCCATAATGCCAAGCGCGCGAATTCCCGGCGTATCTATAACTGCGCCGCCTTGCGGCAAATCCAAATACGAAGATGCTACGGTGGTATGCCGGCCCTTGCCATCTTTTTGCCTAACCTCGCTAACATTTTGCTCAGCGCCCGGCACCAGCAAATTTATCAGCGAAGATTTGCCCACTCCGCTCTGGCCGCTGAAAACGGAAATTTTGCCTTTAAGCATATTTTTTAATTCTTTTATACCCACGCCGCTCTCAGCGCTGGTCAAAATTGTATTGTCTGCCAATTTTATGAATTCCTGAATTTCGTCCGGGATTTTCTGCATTAAATCGCATTTGTTCAAAATCAGAATAAAAGGCAAGCTATTGAAATTTGCCGCTAGCAAAAAGCGGTCTGCAAAGCCAAAGTTGAAGGGTGGATTTTCCAGACTCATCACAATGGCAACCTGGTCTATGTTTGCAGCTTGAACAAGAACTTGATTTTCGCGAGTGCGTGGACCAGGTCTGCTCAAAATGCTTTTGCGCTGCTCCAAACCCAGAATGAAATTTTCACTTCCATTTTTGCCCACGCTCGCAAAATCGCCAACCGCTGGGAAAACCTTTTGCTCGCTTATGGATTTTGCCAAGTAAAACGCTTTTATCTCCTTGCCGCTTCGCAAGCGAAGCTGGCAACTTCGCCTGTGCACGGAAAGCACAAGCGCAATTTCCGTTTTTTCAAACGGAATGCTTTCGTCAATGGGTTTTATCTTTTTTCTTTTGGCTTCCGGTTTGCATTCCCGGCTCCACCGCTCTTTCAATGGACGCTCGTCTAAAATACCGCTTTGCATCTGGTGCATGGCATTGCCACGTTTTTCTCGCCATTGCCGGCGGTAAACCGTCATATTGCCTCTTTCATCTTCTTTACATATTCGCCAACAGATTTTTTTTCTGCAATTATTTTTACAATTGCGCTACCCACAATTACGCCGTCCGCTATTTTGGAAATTTGCGAGGCTTGCTCCGGAGTGTTTATTCCAAAACCTACCGCTATGGGAACTTTCGCTGTTTCTCTCGCTATATTTATTATGGATTTCAAATCGGTTTTTATTTCGCTGCGCATTCCCGTTACTCCCAGCGAAGATACCACATACAAATATCCTTCGGCAACTGCGGCAATTTTTCTGATTCTGGCTTCCGAAGTCGGAGCTACCAAAGGTATCAAGTCTATGCCGTGCCTGTTTGGAATTTCCGCTTGCTCTTCAAAAGGCAAATCCGGGATAATTATTCCGTCAACGCCTGTTTCTTTGCATTTTGCAAAAAAGGCATCGTAGCCATATTTGAGAACTGGGTTTATATATGTTAAAAAAACAAGGGGTATTTGAGATTTTTCCCTTATGCGCTTTACCATATCGAAAATTTTGCTTACAGTGGTTCCGCTCGCCAAGGCTCGCAAATTCGCTTCTTGAATCACCGGGCCCTCTGCGATTGGGTCAGAAAAAGGAATGCCAAGCTCTATGATGTCTGCGCCTGAGCGTTTCATTTCCAAAACAAATTTTTCCGTTGTTTCCAAATTCGGGTCGCCTGCCGTTACAAACGCTATAAACGCTTTGCCTTTTTTGAATGCATCTGAAATTTTACTCATGCAAATTCACTCCTCTATATCTGGCAATTGCCGCAACATCCTTGTCGCCACGCCCGGAAAGGCAAATGATAATGTTTTCTTTTTTAGGCAAATCATGAGCGATTTTCATTGCATAGGAAACTGCATGAGCGCTCTCTATGGCCGGGATAATTCCCTCCATGCGAGACAAATATTCAAAAGCGCAAACCGCTTCTTCGTCTGTGACCGGAACGTATTCCGCTCTGCCTATATCGTGCAGATGAGCGTGTTCAGGGCCAATGCCAGGATAATCCAAACCTGCGGAAATTGAGTACACAGGAGCGATTTGCCCATCGCTGTTCTGGCAAAAATAAGATTTCATCCCATGGAAAATTCCAAGCGTTCCTTTTGCTATGGTAGCGGCGTGCTTTTCCGTTTCAATGCCAAGCCCGGCCGCTTCGCAGCCGATTAACCGCACAGATTTATCAGGCAAAAAATGGTGAAAAGTTCCCATTGCATTTGAGCCTCCGCCCACGCAAGCTATCACGGCGACTGGCAATCTTCCTTCTTTTTCCAAAATCTGCTCTCTCGCTTCTCGGCTAATCACAGATTGAAAATCTCTTACAATCATCGGGAATGGATGAGGACCCATAACCGAGCCAAGCGCATAATGCGTATCTGCAACTCTGGAAACCCATTCTCGCATGGTTTCGTTCACAGCGTCTTTCAAAGTCTGGGTTCCGCTTGTGACAACATTTACTTTTGCTCCCAATAGCTCCATTCTATACACATTGAGCTTTTGACGCTCCGTATCTTCTTTGCCCATGAAAATTTCGCATTCCATGCCAAGCAAAGCGGCGGCAGTGGCACACGCAACGCCGTGCTGCCCTGCGCCGGTTTCTGCGATAACCCTTGTTTTGCCCATTTTCTTTGCGAGCAAAACCTGTCCAAGAACGTTGTTTATTTTATGCGAGCCCGTGTGGTTCAAATCTTCACGTTTCAGGTAAATCTTTGCACCGCCCAGGTCGCGGGTCATTTTTTCGGCATAATAAAGCAGAGATGGTCTTCCGGCGTAGCTGTTCAAAAGATATGCAAGTTCCATATTGAAATCGTTATCGCTTTTGTAATGCAAATACGCTTGCTCAAGATGTTGAATCTCGTTCATCAATGTTTCTGGTATGTACTGACCGCCATGAATGCCAAATCTGCCGTTAAACATATATTACCAATTCTCGCCCAAAAGCTCAAAGTATGCCTGTGGGTGCAAGCACGCTGGGCACATTTTCGGAGCTTCTTCGGCTTCGTGCAGGTAGCCGCAGTTCAAGCAGCGCCAAGTCACTTTGCCGTCTTTCTTGAACACTTTGCCAGCGCTTAAATTGTTGTATAAATCACGGTAGCGTTTTTCGTGCTGTTTTTCCGCAATGGCAATGCGCTCAAAGCAGGTTGCTATGTCGCTAAAGCCTTCGTCTTTTGCAATCTGCGCAAATTTTGGATAAACATCTACCCATTCCTCTTTTTCGCCATCCGCTGCGGCTTTCAGGTTGTCCAGAGTTGTGGCAGTTGAGCCTGCTGGGTAAGTCGCCGTTATCTCAACGCCGCCGCCCTGCAAAAAGCTCCAAAAGCGTTTTGCGTGTTCTTTTTCCTGGTTTGCTGTTTCCTCAAAAATAGAGGCGATTTGCACTAATCCTTCTTTTCTGGCAGCGCCAGCCCAAAAAGTGTAGCGATTGCGAGCCTGCGATTCACCAGCAAACGCCGTTAGCAGATTTTTCTCAGTCTGCGTTCCTTTGATGTCTTTAGACATAGTTTATTCCTCCGAAAAGGTGTAATATAGAAAAAGCATTAGTTTCGCCACAACCTTGTGATACAGGGTTGCATTTACTATATTATTTGCATGAACATATTTCCAAAAATTACAATACTTCTTTTTTTAGCCGTTTTTGCGGCAAATGCTCAAGAATATCCTAACGAGAGAATATCGGTTTATTTGCATCCCGTTGCTCTTTTGGTTGGTCTTGACGCTAAAATACCTATGATTTATTCAACTGTTGAAGTTCCGTTCAGCTTATACAATGCATTAATCGTTAAACCCAGTTTATGGCTTAGCACAGATGATACTAACAAATTCTACAGAGTAGGCAGCGAGCTAGGGTTTCGCCATTATCTTGATGGAAGAGGCGAGGGCATGTATTTACAACCGCAAATAGGAGCTTTTTATCTATCTGTGAATAATATTGATTTTAGCTGGTTTGGAGAAGATGCTAGGGAAAAAAACAAAGAAAGTGCCATGTGGTATGATTTTATGGGCTACTTTGGCTATTCATATAAATTCGCCTACATAAGCATTTATTCCGATACCGGAATAGGCTATAGCTGCATTGCAGGAGACTGCTCGCTAGTGTTTGATGCCAATTTCGGCATAGGCTTTGCGTTTTAATGCAATGTTATAAAATTAAACAACAACGCATTCTGCTCCGGCGTTCCAACCGTGATTCTCACCCACTCCGGCATTCCAAAGCTCTTTAAATGCCGCACAACAATGCCCTTGCTTTCCAAATGCGCCACGAATTCCGCAGCTTTTTTGCCGATTTTCACGCACACAAAATTTGCACCGGAAGGCAAAACTTCAAAACCCAAGACTTCCAGGCCAAAAGTTAAATCATTGCGCTCGGCTTCATTCATTTTCAAAGTCTCTTCTACAAAAGCAACGTCGTCAAGAGCGGCTGCCGCTGCCATTTGCGCAGGATAATTAGTGTTGAACGGAGGCTTTATTTTTTTGAGAGCTGCTATTATCCGCTCGGAAGCTATTGCATAGCCAACTCTCAAACCCGCTAAACCATACAGTTTGCTGAAAGTGCGAGTGCATAAAAGATTTTGGAACTGCTTTATCCATTTATTCAAAGGCGGTTCGCTTTCGCCTGTGAATTCCCAGTAAGCCATGTCCAGGACAATTAGAATGTCGCTGGGGATTTTTTTCAAAAAAGCAAAAATCTTTTTGCTTGAATAATAAGTTCCAGTTGGATTGTTCGGATTGCAGATAAAAATAATCTTCGCCGATTTGGAAATTTCAAGCGGATAGCAAAAATTTTTGAGAGGTAACGCTTTATATTTTGCGCCGGCAAGTCTGGTCACAGTTGAATAAACCGAAAATGTAGAATCTGCACCCAGAGCCAAGTCCCCTTTGTTCAAATAAGCTCTAGCCGCCAAATCCAGAATCTCGTCCGAGCCATTGCCTGTAATTAAATTTTCCTCTTTTATTTTCCACTTTGCCGCAAGTTTTTTCGCAAGCTCAGGCGCGGTTCCTCTCGGATATAAGTGCAATTTTTCATTGCATTTTTTGTATGCAGCCATTGCCAT
>WQSA01000076.1 GCA_009788135.1 Candidatus Fibrimonadales bacterium | reverse complement strand
GATCTCTCCTATAAAAAATACAAAATTCTGCGGAAAAAATCGCACTAAATCCCAAAATTTAATCTAAATAAATAAACGCCAAAATCAAATCAGCATTTACAGCATAATATACATTCTTTTTTAGAAAAAAGTACAAAAAAAGTTAAAAGCCTGCATTTTGCAAACTCTTTTTCCTCAAACATACTCCCTAATCTTGCCCAAAAACTGCAACGCCTGCATCGGGGTCATCTCATCGGGGTTTGCGGCCTTTAACTCCCTGAGCAAAAGTTCGGTGTTTTCGCTCATAGGTGGAGGCTCAAAGAAAGAAAGCTGAGCCTCTTTGGGCTTGTGAGCGCCGTCGCTTGGATCTATCTTTTCTTTTTCCAAACGCAGAAGAATTCGCTTTGCACGGCGAACAACTTCGTCTGGGACTCCGGCCATTTCCGCAACGTGAATGCCGTAGCTGGAGTCGCACGCTCCGGGCAAGACTTTGCGCAGGAATAGAAGCTTGCCGTTGCTCTCTTTTACGGCGATTTGGAAATTTGCAGCGTGCTCCAAGTCTTCTATAAGATTTGTTAGCTCGTGATAATGAGTTGCGAAAATTGTTTTTGCCGATTTTTCCGGAATATCATGCAAAAATTCCGTTATGGCCCAGGCTATGGAAAGACCGTCAAATGTGCTTGTGCCTCTGCCGATTTCATCCAATAGAATCAAGCTCTTTGGCGTGGCGTTTTGCAAAATGTTCGCAGTCTCGGTCATTTCAAGCATAAAGGTTGAAAGACCCCTTGCCAATCTGTCGCTCGCTCCAACCCTTGTGAAAATTTTATCCACAATGCCTATCTCCGCCAAGTCTGCAGGCACATAAGAACCTATTTGCGCAAGAAGCGTGATTAAAGCGGTTTGCCGCAAATATGTGGACTTACCTGCCATATTCGGGCCCGTTATGAGCATAAAACGGGTTTCGCTGTTTGAAATGTCAATTTCGTTAGGAATAAATTGAATATCCGGTTGCGTGGAAATTACAGGATGCCTGCCGCCTGCTATTTTTATTCTATCGCCATTGTTCACTATGGGCTTTGTTAGGCCATATCTGCGTGCGGCAAGGGCAAGGGAAGAAATGCAGTCCAATTCCGCTATGGCATTTGCTATTATCTGCAAATCCGCTCGCCATTCGTGCACCTTGTTTCGCAACTCGCAAAATACCTTGTATTCCTTTTCAAAAAGCTGGCTCTCCGCATTCAGAATAAAAGATTCCACATCCTTCATTTCTGGGGTTATGTAGCGTTCGCCTGTTGATAATGTTTGCTTGCGTATGTATTCTCCGGGAACTTTTTTGTGCGCATGGCTGGCGGTTATTTCAATGTAGTAGCCGAAAACCTTGTTGTAGCCTACTTTCAACGATGGTATGCCAAGCCGCTCCTTTTCCCTTGTCTCTAAGTTTGAAATCCAGTTCTTTTTTCCCTGAATTTCCTCTCTGAAATTTTCTATTTCTTCGCTCGCTCCCTGGCGAATCAAGTTTCCTTCTCTAACAGTCAGCGGCAATTCATCTTTAAGCAATGCGCAAATTTCCTGCCCCTTGCCCCTTGCCAGCTCAAGTTTGCTGGCTATTTCTCCGAATTTCTTGCCTTTTAAATTGCGCAAACAATCTATAATTCGCTCTGCTTGCAAAAGCGATTTTCCCAGGCTCTGCACATCACGGGCATTTGCCCTTCCGCTCCCAACACGGCCCATTGCGCGTTCCATATCTGGAATTGGTTTCATTGACTCTGCTATATCGTCTAAAAATATGGGGCTGTTAGCCAGTTCTTCAACGCACGCAAGTCTGTTTGAGATATTTTCAAAAGAGACCAAGGGATGGGAAATCCATTCTCTTAAACACCTGCCTCCCATTGCGGTTTTTGTGAAATCCATAACGGAGAGCAGGGTAGAGTTGGAATCTTCGGGATGCAGCGGGGTAGTCAGTTCAAGGTTGCGCTGGGTGGCCGGNTCAAGGGCCATGTAATCGCTCCAGGGAATATCGTCTATTTTTATTATGTGGCTNAGTCCGGATTTTTTTTGCTCTAAAAGATAAAAAAGAAGGGCNCCTGCCGCCCTNGTTAAATATTCGTCTTGCAAATCTATTTTTTTGAAATGGCCTTCTAAAACATTTTTGCAGAAATCAAATTCAAATTGNTGTTCCGGAATATTTGTTTGCATTATGCGAGTCTGCATGGGTGCGCATACCAAAATTTCCTTTGGGCTGCGTCTTTCAATTTCGCTTTCCACATTTGCCAGCGTCGATTGGCCTACCGCAAAATATCCCGTGCTTATGTCTGCTATTGCCAGCGCTGCGCCGTCTCTGGTTTTTAAAAATGCGCATATATATGATGATTGCTTTGCGTCCAGATTATTTTCGGAAAAACTGGTTCCTGCGGAAATCACCTCTATCACTTCTCTTTTCACAATGCCTTTTGCAAGCTTTGGATCTTCCATCTGCTCGCAAATTGCAACTCNATGGCCTGCGGCTAGCATTTTTGGNATATATCGCTCTGCGGCGTGATGCGGGAATCCGCAAAGGGCAGATTCTTTTGCGCCGCCGTTGTTGCGGGATGTCAGCGTTAAGCCCAAGACTTTTGATGCTATAACTGCATCGTTTTCAAAAAGCTCGTAAAAATCTCCCATTCTGAAAAACAATATGCAACCTGGATTGGCCGCTTTCACATCGTTGTATTGGCGCATTAATGGGGTCATGCTTCTTCCAGCGGTATTTCCAATTGCGAGGTAGATTCAGATAAGGGCACAGGTTCGGGCGGTTGTTTTTCTGGCATAGGATATTGCGGTATCAAGAAATCGCTGTTCAAAATATCTCCGAATTCCGTTAAGCGGGGGAGATCGTCTGGTATGCGGTTTATGCCGAAGTATTTCAGAAATTCTATGGTTGTTATGTAGGTGTAAGGATTGCCAATGGTTTCTGCTCGCTTTCCAAGGGCTATGAATTTTTTGTCCAAAAGGCTGTGAATAGGGCCATCGCATGAGACTCCGCGCACAGATTCTATTTCCGCTTTTGTTATGGGTTGCTTGTATGCAATAATTGAGAGCGTTTCCAATGCTGGGAGCGATAGGCGGCGAGTGTTGTTATCCGGGAAGAGTTTGCGAATGTATGGGTAATATGCGTTTTTTGTTCTAAAGCGATAGCCGCCTGCAACTTCCACAATTTCAAAAGGAGATTTTATTTTCGCAAGCTGTTCGTTTGCGTGCCTGATTGCGCTTGAAACCTGCGATTGTTCCAAGAAATCGCCCAAAACTTCTTTCAATTTTTTCAAAGTGACAATTTCGGTTGAAGCGAATACCAATGCTTGTATAATGCAAGCGAGTTCCTCCACGCTTTCAATAGGAGGCAAATTTTCCGCAAGCGGTTCTTCTTCTTCGTTCATCTTAAATTCCTCAACCATAAATCCATCAAAACCAATGCTGCCATGCTTTCCACAATCACAGGGGCACGCACGGCAACGCATGGGTCATGCCGGCCTTTTATGGAAATCTCGCCGATTTCTCCGTTTTTATTTTTTGCTTTTTGCGGCAGGGAAATTGAAGGAGTTGGCTTGAATGCTATTTTGCAAAAAATATCTTCTCCGTTCGTTATGCCGCCGTAGGTTCCTGCTGCAAGTTTGTTGTGCTCGCTGCCGAGCATTTTTGCGGAGTTAAAGCCTTCGCCTATTTCAAAGCCTTTTGTCGCAGGAATGCTGAGCATTGCCATTGCAAGCAAAGCTTCTGTGCGGTCAAAGACAGGCTCTCCCAGATTTTTCGGCGGATTTTTTATCTGCAANCATANAATTCCGCCTATGCTGTCGCCGTTCTTGCGAGCGTTTTCAATATCGGCTTCTATATTTCCATCCAGATGCGCTAAAAATTCGGTTCCGTGCTTTTCGTTTAAAAATTTTCTGGCTATGGACCCGGCTGCAACTCTCGCTACAGTTTCTCTTGCAGAAGCTCTGCCTCCGCCTCGGTAATCTCTGAACCCGTATTTGCAGTCATAAACTTCGTCTGCGTGGCCTGGTCTGTACCAGTCTTTTATTGATTCGTAGTCCGAGCTGTGATGGTCTTCGTTTTCCACCATTAAGGATATTGGAGTGCCGGTGGTTTTGCCTTCAAAAATGCCGCTTAGAATTTTAACTCTGTCGCTTTCTTTGCGCTGAGTTGTCAAAAGGCTTTGGCCCGGTCGGCGGCGGTCCAGAAAAACCTGGATGTATTCCTCGCTAATTTCCAAACCGGAAGGGCAGCCGTCAACAACCGCTCCAATGGCCTTTCCGTGCGACTCGCCCCAAGTACTGACTTTAAACATTTTTCCAAAACAACTAGACATCAAAAGCCCACGCTAAGTTCCCCAGTCCAAAATCTGTGTTCTTTTTGGCCGGTTCTTGTCCCTCTTTCTTCAGCATAAGAACCGAATCGCATTGCAATAACATCTCCTCCAAAGCCTAGCGCGACATTCCATGCAGGATAGCCGCCTCCAAAGCCGGTTCCAGCCTTTACTTTAAAAATAGCAGGGACTATAATCTGCTCTATTTCTGCGCCAAAGTTCAAATGCGCTAAAGGCATATCGCTTAAATTATCGTTCAAAATATCTACATAATCCAATGCGAAATGCACTTTGCGACCCCACCAGCTATTGCTTTGCAAAATCATGGGGCTTGCCATTGCGCCCAAAGACCAATTCGGAGTTATGGATTCGCCAGCGAGTTTGCCAAAAAACACGTTGCGCAACGACGTTCCCACTCTTATTTGACGGGTTACCTGATAAAGAACGCCCAAATCAAGACCAAAAGTCAGGTCTTTGAGAGTGAGCAAATCATCCACAAAGCCATCCCAGCGATTTTCCAATGTATCCAATGATTTTTGATAATCAGGATTTTCAAGGTCGCTAAAATCGATGTCAAAATCGTAGCCAATTTGCGTGTATCTTTTTGCCATTTTAAATCCTACGCCAACAGACCATTTATCTACGGGCGAAAAGGCAACGGCCGTTTGCGCAACAGCATCAATCTGTATAGGCTCATAGCCAAAAGAAGGTACAATAATACCGGTTTCTATATAAGGAGCAGCGGAGGTGTTTGCCCATATAGCAAGACCAAAATTATGCATGGCAAATTCCAAAAGGCTAATTTGAGTGCCTATTTCAATTGGCAGGCGGTCAAAGCGGTTCAAGCTGTCTGCCAAATTCTGATTGGCCTCCAAAGAATCCGGTAAATATTTCATGTCGTCTGGCATTATGTTCTGATATACAGGGCACCATTCAACATCGCCAAAATAACCAAAATCAAAGAATAAAATTTTGCTTACAATTTTACCCATTTTCGGTGCTCCGCAAACATCAAGCACGTCTGTAATATCAGACGGCAAATCGGCGGAAACGGTTAAAAATTTGAATTCAAACCGTTTTCTGGACATATAGCCCATATCGGGATTTTTTTCAAAATTTCCCATGCGGTTCATCAAGTTTAAACCTGCTGGGTTGTAATGCAAAGCATCTTTGCCATCAGCTACGGCAACAAAAGCTCCGCCCATGCCGTTCACTCTTAGCGAGCGATATTCAGGTCCTTTGGCTGCGCTGGCAAACGCAAAGCAGCAAAGCAGTATAAAAATTAATCTTTTAAGCACGCAATACCTTCACATTTTAGACAACTGGAATGAACACGGCCTGGCTCCCGAGCAAGTTTTCTTTTCAACCAGTAAGTTGCAAATTTATCATTGTCATAATTTTTC
Organism: Candidatus Fibrimonadales bacterium; assembly: GCA_009788135.1. Lineage (GTDB taxonomy): Bacteria > Fibrobacterota > Fibrobacteria > Fibrobacterales > Fibrobacteraceae > Fibrimonas. The sequence continues at coordinate 3,935 of WQSA01000076.1, read as the reverse complement.
CAACAGCCTCCTACGCTGTCTTGTCTGAACTTAAGATCATATTTGGGTGGGCAAATAGTGTCTTGCGCAACTTTGAGCTTAATGTCAAGATCGCTTGTGGTCCAGTAACCAGGTTCCTGCGTAAATCCTATAACAGTTACATATCCTTCTTCATCGCCCCATAATTCTGTTTGAATAGTGCATTTTGGATTATTGCATATATAGTGCGGCGCCAGCGTTGGCAATACTCTGGGCAGATTTCTTGCATTGTTGATATCAGCCATTCCTTCGGGATCTCCATACATGCTGTGATTCGTACCGGCTCTGCCATAAAAAGGGCTATCTTGGTCTGTGGATGCCAATCTTGAATTTTCTCCTTTAATGCCATCGCCATCGTTATCCTGTTTGTTCAGCATTTCTTCGTCAACGCAACCGTCGCCATCTTCGTCAATGCGAGTTCCCATCTTGTAAAAAGAAGCGAAGTCTTTATATTTGCTAATCTCATCCTGCCAGGCATTCGGGTCCGAAGGAATGGAATCCAAACCGTTTCCGCAGTTTTCATCTGCATAGTCTCCCCCTACTTCGCAACCGTCTTCTATTAAATTTCCTAATCCAACGGATCCTAATATATTTATAACTTCGTCCAGGCTTCCGGTGAATTCATCTATTTTAACATTAATGTCTTGTATTGCGGCAGGCAATTCAGCATTTGGGTTATTGATTTGTTCTTCAAAAAATTCTTCCAGGTCGTGCAGCATTTCTTCCATAAGCAAGTCAGTATCAATCGTAAAACTTCCATCGGCATTTTTCACTAAATTAATAGTCCAATCATGAGAGAACTCTCCATTTCTGCCTCTATTGCAACCCCATCTTTTCCATTCTGTGGAGTCTTTAGACGGGTCGCCAGGATTGTCGCTTCCTTTTATTCCTCTTCTTGTTATGCATCCATCTTTGTTTATGTCAAAAAAATCCAATAGAGATTTGGCCATGGTAGAAATCAGCAAGCCGCCATAATATGTATTGTATTTGTATTCCCTATCGCTTAAAGGGAACTTTGGCCTTTTAGCCGTGGTGTCATAGCAAGTCCCGGTAGGGGAGCCGCCGCAGAATACCAGTCTGAATGTATCGAGCCTTGAGGCTAAACTAGGATTATTTTCCATGTGGAGTTCCCAAAGAGCTGTAAGGCTATCGCGTCTTTCTAAAATGGACAGCGGCTCTGAGGCGGTTCTCATCCCCTGCAAATATCTGTTCTGGACAATTATTTCTTCCCCAATAAAAGGAATCTGGTCATCGTCTATGTTAATAAAGCGAAATATGTCAAACGGATTGATGCCCTTCATCCACAAACCGGCTTTTGCCATTCCAAAATAGCCTATGGAAGCTGTAGAGTCTAGCTTCACTATTTTAGCGTAGGCTTTATGCGAATCTTCATATTTACCATTGCGAAATGCATTTTGCGCTTCTATGCGCAAACATTGTATATCATCGCCGCAATTACCGCCGCCGCTACTACCAAATAGATTATCGCTGCAAGACATTAAAGCTAGCATAGCGAATACCGCTATATATAGTTTATTCATAGAGATTGAATATACAAAATTAAAGCATTGGCTAAATTCTCAACATCCTTTTCGTTATGCGCCGCCGTTATATTTATCCTCAGTCTTGCCGAGCCATCTGGTACGGTTGGGGGACGAATGCAGGCTGTGCAAAATCCTTTTTCCATCAAAAAAGCATGGCATTTTTTAGCCTTTTCCACAGACCCTAGCACCACGGGTACTATCTGGGTTTGGCTTTGCAGGCAATCGATGCCAGCTTCGGCAATTTTTCGCCTGAAATCCGTTGACATTTTGAGAGCTTTTTCCCTGCGAAAACTCTCTCTAGCAGCCACTTCTGCAGCCTTTCGCATAGCGGCTACCGCCCCCGGCGCAATTGCCGTTGAATAAATGAAACTGCGAGCATGGTTTACAATGTAATCTATCAGAAGTTTGGAGCCAAATATGCAAGCTCCCATTGTTCCATAAGCTTTGCCAAAAGTTGTGAGCGAAAGATGAGCTCGCTCTGCCAAGCCTTTACCGTCAGGTCCCAGAATTCCATCGCTGTGAGCTTCGTCAACATAGAGCAGGGCTCCGTATTTCTCCGCTAAATCTGCGTATTCTTTGAGCGGCGCAATATCTCCGTCCATGCTGTAAACAGCTTCAACAGCTATAAACTTAAAACCTTCCGCAGACTGCAATGCTTTTTCCAAATCGCTTGGGCTGTTGTGCTTAAATCTGTGCAATTTTGCGCGGCTCATCGCATAGCCGTCCATAATGCTCGCATGGCATAGTCTATCGCAGAACAAGTGCGTTTTTGAATCGTTGCAAAATGCGGAAATAATGCCTAAGTTTGCGCTGTATCCGCAATTGAAAATAAGAGCGGTTTCAGAGCCTTTCCAATTTGCGAACCATTTTTCCGTTTCTTCAAAAAAATTGCTATTGCCGCCCAAAAGTCTGGACCCTTTGCTGCTGGCTCCAAATTCTCTGTATGCTTCTGCAGCAACTTCTTTTATTTCAGGATGGTCAGATAGGCCGAGGTAATCGTTGTTTGCAAAGTCTATTCCTGCGGGCAAGCTAAGCGTTCTCAAAAGCCCCTGCGCTTTCTTTTCTGCAAGGATATTTTCAATGTTTGAGAACATTGTGCATGTTCCTCATAGCGCAGAAATCCGGGCCGCACATTGAGCAGAATTTAGAGCTTGAAGATTCATCGTGAAAAGAAGCTGCCATTTCTGGATCAAGGGAAAGCGCAAACTGATCTTCCCAGCGAAAGTCAAAGCGCGCGCGGCTCATGGCTTTGTCTCTTAGCAGAGCTTGCTCGTTGCCTTTTGCAATATCAGCGGCGTGAGCGGCTAATTTATATGTGATAACTCCGGTGCGAACATCATCTTTGTTTGGCAAGCCCAGATGCTCTTTTGGAGTCACATAGCAGAGCATTGCGGTGCCGAGCATTCCTATAACAGCGGCTCCAATCCCGCTTGTAATGTGATCATAACCAGGAGCGATGTCTGTTACCAGAGGGCCCAGGGTATAGAAAGGAGCGCCGTGGCAAAGCTCCAATTGCAAATCCATATTCTCTTTTATCTTGTTCAAAGGAACGTGACCCGGGCCTTCAATCAAAACCTGAACGCCATGTTCCCAGGCGATTTTTGTGAGTTCGCCCAGAGTTTTCAATTCTGCAAACTGAGCTTCGTCGTTTGCGTCTGCAATGCATCCCGGTCTAAGCCCGTCTCCGAGCGAAATTGCGATATCGTATTCTCTTAAAATTTTGCAAATCTCTTCAAAGCGGGTGTACAAAAAATTTTCCTGATTGTGAGTTTGCATCCAGCAAGCCATCAATGAACCGCCACGCGAAACTATGCCCGTTGTGCGCTTTTTCGCAAGCGGAATATAATCTTTCAAAAGCCCGGCATGAATTGTAAAATAATCAACGCCTTGCTCAGCCTGTTCAATCAGAGTGCTTTTAAAAACATCCCAGCTTAAATTGCCTCCTCCTCTTTCCAAAGCTTGGTAAATAGGAACCGTGCCGATTGGAACGGGGCTTTTTCGCAAAATAGCTTCGCGCGTTTCGTGGATATTTTTTCCCGTGCTCAAATCCATAACGGTATCTGCGCCGAGTTTTACCGCATAGGTCATTTTTTCAACTTCTTCTTCTATTGAAGATCCGAGCGCGGAATTGCCTATGTTTGCATTTATTTTTACCAGAAATTTTGAGCCTATAATCATAGGTTCGCATTCGGGATGATTTTTGTTNGCAGGCAAAACTGCTCTGCCTTCGGCGAGTTCCTTTANCACAATTTCCGGAGCAACGCCTTCTCTNATTGCAACATATTCCATTTCCGGCGTTATAATGCCTTTTTGCGCAGCTTCTCTTTGTGTTAAATCGGTCTTTTTCCATTTGGAACGGACAAGTTCGCCATC